>JAGYNS010000066.1 GCA_018399655.1 Campylobacterales bacterium | reverse complement strand
ATAGGGATTGAAACTCAAGATGAGATCAAAAAAAAGTATCTTGCCCTTTCTAAAAAGTATCATCCTGATAAAGAAAATGGCTCAAGTGAAAAGTTTCAGCAAATCAATAGTGCCTATAAGCTTTTAGAACAGTATATGAAAACCTATAAATTTAGTTTTTCTCAAAAAGAGTTTTATGAACAACACCCGTATGCCAAAGAATATCACGGCGATCTTATGTGGGGGAAAAAGGAGTAATATGTCAGAACTAGAAAGTGCATTTTTAAAAAATAAAAATAAAGAGAAAGATATCTGGAGAATGTTTAAGATCATCAGTGATTTTACCGATGCGTATGATGAACTTCGTTCACTGCCACCAGCTATTTCGATTTTTGGAAGTGCTAGAACCAATAAAGAGGATATCTACTATAAAAAAGCGGTCAAGATATCGAAAAAACTTTCAAAAGAGGGATATGCTATCATCACAGGAGGTGGTGGAGGTATTATGGAAGCTGGAAACAAAGGGGCAAAGGTCTCTGTGGGGCTTAATATCAAACTTCCCCATGAACAACGGATCAATAAATTTGTCAGCATCCCTTTACAATTTCGATATTTTTTCACAAGAAAAGTTGTTTTTTTAAAATACTCTGTAGGGTTCGTAGTGATGCCTGGGGGATATGGAACTTTGGATGAGCTAAGTGAAGCTTTATGTTTAGTCCAAACAAAAAAAATACAAGCATTTCCTATAGTTCTTTTTGGGAAAGAGTTTTTTGAGCCACTTGTGAAGTTTTTTGATAAAATGCTCGAACGAGAGTATCTTTTGCCTGGAGATAAAAATCTATATCTTATGACAGATGATATCGATGAAGCGGTAGAATACTTAAAAAAATATTCTATAACGAGTACCAAATAATGAAAACAATTAAATTAGCCCATGGAAATGGTGGAGTAGAAAACAATGAACTAATCCACCAACTTTTTTATAAAGCCTTTAAAAATGAGATTTTAGAAAAAAGTGAAGATGCAGCGATAATAGAGGATGGGAAACTAGCTTTCTCAACCGATAGCTTTACAGTAAGCCCCCTATTTTTTCCTGGGGCAGATATAGGGAAATTGGCTATTTGTGGCACCTGCAATGATCTAGCGATGATGGGAGCAAAACCTAAGTACCTTACTTGTGCTATTATTCTTGAAGAGGGTTTTGAGGTAGAAAAACTTCAAAAGATCATCCACTCTATGGAAAAAGAGCTAGAGATAAATGGAGCCAAAATAGTCTCAGGAGATACCAAAGTAGTACCAAAAGGGAGCGTTGATGGAGTGTTTATCAATACCACAGGAATTGGGCAGATCAAATATCAAGAAATAAGCTCAAATAATATCTCTACAGATGATGTGATACTAGTAAGTCGTGATATTGGAGCTCATGGGGCTACTATCTTTGCAGCTCGTGAGGGGATAGAACTTACAAGCGATCTTCAAAGTGACTGTTGCTCTTTGTACCCTATCGTGCAAGAGCTTATCGATGCAAATATAAAAATAACTGCTCTAAGAGATGCCACACGAGGTGGAGTAGCAGCGGTTTTAAACGAATGGGCAAAACAATCCAACATCTGCATAGAGATTGAAGAGGAGAAAATCCCAGTTAACGATGAAGTCAAAGGGTTATGTGAAATTCTAGGATTTGATGCTACAAGTTTAGCCAATGAGGGGACATTTGTCTTGGCAATTGATAAAAAAGATACAGATAAAGCCAAAGAGATTTTACAAAAATTCAATACAAACGCAACCGAAATTGGAAATGTGACAGAAAAAAAAGTAGGAAAAGTGATCTTAAACTCCTCATGGGGGACAAGTAGATACCTTGATATGCCAACTGGCGAACTACTTCCAAGGATCTGTTAAGATGGCATTTTATACCTCATATGGAGCAGCAGGAGAGGTGACTGGATCATGTCATCTTTTACACATAGGAAAAATAAAAATACTGATTGATTGTGGGATGTTTCAAGGGGGAGAGAGTGGATTAAACTTTGAGCCTTTTGGTTTTGACCCAAAAGATATCAACTATCTTATCGTCACACACGCCCACTTAGACCATATCGGTCGTATCCCACTTTTGGTCAAAGAGGGATTCAATAAAAAAATTATCTCCACGAGTGCCACAGCGAGCATCGCAAGGCTTATGCTTATGAACTCTGCTGGTATTTTAGAAACCAAAGAGGAGGTTCTTTATACTACCAATGATGCTCAAACTGCTTTACAATACTTTGGAACTCACTTAGAGTGTCATCAATCAATGACAATCGAGGAAGATATCAAAATCAGTTTTAAAAATGCTGGGCATATTTTAGGAGCCGTAAGCGTTAAAATAGAGTTTTTTGATGAAGGGATAGAAAAAAGTGTTATTTTTTCAGGAGATATAGGGCAACAAAAGCGAGTAATCACCGCTCCAATAGAGTACTGGGACAAAGGAAACTATCTGTTTGTAGAGTCCACTTATGGCTCATCTCTTCACAGTGATTTGACCATCTCAATAGAAAAATTTCGATCTTCTATTTTAGAAACATTGTCCCATGGAGGGACTATCGTGATCCCATCGTTTGCATTGGAGCGAACTCAAGAGTTGCTTTATCTATTAAAACAAATGAGTCAAGAGAAGCTTCTAGAAAAGATCCCTGTATTTTTAGACTCACCCCTTGCTATCAATGTGACGAAAACTTTTGGAAACTACCCAAAGCTTTTTTCAAAAGAGATAGTAGAGCTTATCCAAAAAGGGGAAAACCCTTTTGATTTTGAAGAGCTTATCCACACCTACAGCAAAGAGTCCTCTTTGGAGATCAATAGCCACACCGAGCCAAAAATCATCATTGCAGGAAGTGGAATGTGTGAAGGTGGAAGGGTAAACTATCATCTTATCAAATATCTGAGTGATCCAAAAAACCTTGTTTTGTTTGTAGGGTTTCAAGTCAAAAGAACTTTAGGAGAGCAAATCTCAAGCCATGAGAATAGAGTCAAAATATTGGGTACAGAGGTAGAGGTAAAAGCAAAAATAGACTATGTATCTGGATTTTCAGCCCATGCTGATCAAAGAGAACTTTTAGATTGGATAGACACCATTGAAGATATCTACTGTGTTTATTTGATCCATGGAGATACTTTACAACTAAAAACCCTCAAAGAAAAGGTCAAAACAGAACTCAAAGAGAAAGTTCATATTGTGAAAATGAATGAATTGATTCATTTGTAAAATATTTTAAAGGATAACTAAAATGCATGAGTATAGTATAGTCCAGTCTCTTCTTGATAGTTGTGAAGAGCAAGCTCAAAAAAATGATGCAAAAAAGATCACAAAGGTGGTGGTAAAAATTGGGGTATTAAGTGGGGTGGAGCCTGATCTACTTCAAACGGCATTTGATACTTTTAAAGAGGCTACTATTTGTGAAGAGTCACAATTTGTGATAAATATTCAGCCTATTTTGATAAAATGTCAGAAATGTAATACGCAAAGTGAACTTTCAAAACATCAATATGCGTGTCCAAAATGTGAAAGTGTGGAGATAGATATACTAGATGGGGAAGAGATGTACCTTATGCAACTAGAGATGGAATAACTATGAGATCAAAGCTATCAAATTTTATTATTCTTTTAATCATCACATTCTCACTTCAAGGGTGTGGTGCTTTTACCCTTATTACTACTGGGCTATCTGGGATAATGATAGCACAAGAGGTTGAGGAGGAGTATGATGGAAGTTTACAAGATTATGTTCACGATAAAGCCTCTACTACTTATGAATATATAGAGAGAAAAACTGCTAGATAATCAGTTCATCAAATGAAATTTAAAATACCTATTATGATATCTTTGTTTATTCTTCTTACACTTTATGGTGCAATGCACTTTTTAGCCTACAAAATAAAAGAGGAATCAAAATATATCAATCAGATCAACTATTATGTTCATATGAGCAAGGATCTTCACACTCTTTGTATGCTTGACTATATGATCAATCCAAATGGGAAAGATATGCTTGAGCAGTGTAAAAAAATAACCCCTCAAATAAAATCACCAAAAGAGAAGTCTTTGACCCCTTATTATGATTTTTATAAAAAATATTTAAAAGAATTTATTCCACAAAAATAGATACCACTTAAAGTTCGTTGCCAGTTTTTAAGATATCAACTCCATATTTTTGACGAAGTTTGTGAAGTGAATCCATCAACATTTTTTGTTTTTGATCATTCTCAAAATGAAAAAGATCAAAAGTTTTATGACACTGTTCTTGCAAATCACTCAAAGTGATTTGCAATTGGACTATTGCATGACTTGGGTGTTTGTCAAGGGTATTAAAAAGCTTTAACATACTATTTTTCAAATAATTTTCATGAAAAATTCGATTGGAGTTTACAAACCCTTTTGATTTTTCCCCATACTGATACTTTATATTGAGAGAAAACTTCAAAGGATTATACCCCTCTTTATATGCCAAAAAACTCAAATGTCTACACAAAATAACAATTCGCCTTTTGATCTCATCTCTACAGAAGACGGGATCAAATGAACGCCCTACCCCCAAAGATTTTCTTTTGGTTTGAACACTAATACCCTCACCATCATCCCCACATATACGGTGATAAAGCTTGCGACCAGGCTCATGCCAACGATAAAAAAGCTCTTTGTTTTTTTTCACCTCTCCTAAAGTTTGTATCCCATATCCACGCAACTTCTCTTCATACTTTTTACCAACTCCTGGAAACTTTGATATGGGGATATTTTCAATAAAACTCTCTAGTTGCTCTTTTGGAATATACTTTACCCCATATGGTTTTGCAAACTCTGTGGCTAGTTTTGCTATCCATTTTGAGTGTGCCACCCCTATGGAAACAGGGATTTTAAATAATTTCTTAATATCATTTTGCAATGAAGAAGCAAACTTTTCAACATCTTTTTCTTCTATCCACCCACTTAAATCTCCAAAAAACTCATCAATGCTAAACTGCTCTATAGAGGGTATTTTACTTTGTAAATAAACTTTTAGCTCATAAGATAGCTTGTGATACAAAGGGTAGTTTGGAGCCAACACAAGAAGCTCTGGACATAATCGTGTAGCTTCATCTACACTCATAGCTGTTTTTACCCCATATTTTCTCGCTTCATAAGAAGATGTAGTGATGATCCCCCTTTTTCTTCCATCTTGATCTATAAAAAAATCATCTCCTTTATATTGCTCTTTTTGAGTTAAAATTGCACTTGTAAAAGCTCCTCCAATATTACTTAGATATTTTAAAGAGTTTTGCTTATCAAAAATAGAAAGATTGCTTCTTCCACCAACTGCTATAGGTTTTCCTTCTAGCTGTGGATTATTTATCCTTTGGGCTGAGACAAAAAAACAATCGATATCTATATGAAGCTTCAACTACTTGATCCTTTTTTGATAAATTTGAGAAATTATATCTAAGATTTCTCCAAAGCACTAAAAAAGTTGCATTTTGCAATCTAAGAATAAGGAGCCGTTTAAAGTTGTTTTGCTATAATCCACTTCTTTTATAGACAGATGTCCGAGTGGTCGAAGGAGCACGCCTGGAACGCGTGTAGGTGTCAAAGCCTCGAGGGTTCGAATCCCTTTCTGTCTGCCAGTTATTTATTTCACTATCACACAAAGGATTCTACGAATGGAATCATATACCTTTGATACATATCTTTATGCTTTTTTATTAACACTTTTTGCTGGACTTTCTACAAGTATAGGGGCTATTCTTGCTTTTTTCTCTACCAATAAAAACGAAAAGATCCTCTCTTTAGGGCTTGGGTTTTCTGCTGGAGTGATGATCTATGTCTCATTTATGGAGATACTTGTCAAGTCAAAAGAGTCGTTTGCTACATTGGTATCTAGTGATAGCTCAGCAGAGCTTTTGACCCTTTTATGTTTTTTTCTAGGGATTGGACTGAGTGCTTTTATAGACAGAATGATCCCAGAAGATGTCAATCCCCACGAACCAAAATCAAACGAAGAGCTTCAAGAGCTTAAACCAAACAATCACAACTCTGTTTTGAAAAAAAGCACACTCCATCGTACAGGGGTTTTTACAGCTTTAGCTATTGGAATACACAACTTTCCCGAAGGGTTTGCAACATTTGTTGCCTCACTAGATAATCTTACACTAGGAGTTAGCATAGCCCTTGCAATTGCTATACACAATATCCCTGAAGGTATGGCAGTATCACTTCCTATATACCACGCTACTGGAGATAAAAAAAAGGCTTTTTGGTATGCTACATTTTCAGGACTTGCGGAACCTTTAGGGGCTATTTTAGGATTTTTTATTTTATTTCCACTTATGGGAGATGCTACTTTAGGGATCACTTTTGCACTTGTAGCAGGAATCATGATCTATATCTCTTTTGATGAGCTACTCCCTGCTTCAAGAGTTTATGGCAATGCCCATACAGCCATACTAGGTCTTGTTTTGGGGATGCTTATTATCTCACTAAGCTTAGTAATAATTTAATAGATTTTACAAAGGGAGAGTGATCATACACTCTAATCCTTGATATTGTCTGTTTTGCTCTATTAAGGTTATATTTCCAATTTGAATAGAACCATTCATAAGCTCAACTACAAGGTTTCTAGTAACATAAAGTCCCAAACCTTTCCCTTGTGTTTTATGTTTTGTTGTAAAATAGGGATCATATATTTTTGATAGCACCTCGTCAGACACACCCCCTGCACTATCTTTGAAAGTTATCACCACATGATGATCCACCTTAAAGTACTCAATATGGATAAACCGTTTTGCTTCCTCAATTTGATTCTCTTGGAAAGCCTCTTTTGAGTTATTAAATATATTTATAAAGCATTGCAATAGCTCATTTGGAAAACCCTCAATCTCCATTGAAACTGGAGAGAAAAATTTTACCTCAATATTATGTTTGCGAATAGCGGTATCAGTTAAGTTTATAAAATTTTGAATCTCCTCTTTGAGATCAAAAACATGTTTTTTAGAATCCCCTTGTATAAATTCTCGAAACTCATCAATTGTTTTTGAAAGATGTTGTGCAGTATCATCTATCACATCACATGCTTGTAACAACTCTTGATCATCCAACATCCCATACTCTTTTTTGATCTTAACTCCACTAGCACTTGTAGATATAATAGAAAGTGGTTGCCTCCACTGATGTGCAATATTTCCTATCATCTCACTCATCGAAGAGAGCTTTGACTCTTCAACTAGTTTTTGCTCATCTTTTTTTCTATCGGTGATCTCTTTATGTGTTCCACACGCCCTTACTGGAATGCCATCTTGTTTCTCTATAATACTTCCAGCACCCTCTATCCAAACATAGTGCCCCTCTTTATGTTTCATGCGAAACTCTACAGTAAAAGCTTTATCTAGTTTAATAGCTTCTTGAACCACTTTTTGTACTTTTGGTTTATCATCGAAGAAAAGGCGATCTTCCCAATCTTTTTGAGTATGGGTCATATCCTCTTTTTTTAAGCCCAAAATATCAAGCCATTTTTGATTTACCTCTAGTTTATCTGTTTCTAAATTCCAATCCCAATACCCTAAATCAGCCCCTTTAATAACACTTTGCAACTGAGTATTTGAGGTTCTTAGGGCTTTTGTTTCTTGCTTTACTCTACTTTCAAGAGTATCATTGAGATGATTGAGTTGTTCATTTCTTTGAATAATTTTTTTAGAGAAACGGTTATAAAACAGTATAAAAATAATAAAAATACCTAAACTAATTGCGGCTAATATCGTAGTAGCTTTATAGACAAAACTATCCATATGCTCCAAAGAATACTGTGTAGAGATTAAGGCTCTTATTGACCCCTCTTCCTCATAAAATCCATTTGTATCTCCATAGATATCTACTAACTCTTTTGGAGCGGCATCTGGAGTAGAATGACATCGCATACATTTTGCCTCTAAAGGTCTACTAGGAAGTGCATAGTACAAAATCTTTTCACCTTTTTCATTTTTGATCACCTCTTTGTACTCACCCAGTTGCTTTGCATCAAATTTTTCTATGAGTTCTTGTTCAAATTGATCCGCTTTATTCGCTATGTTTCGTGGATTTGTCGCTGCAAAACGAAGCTCTATTGGGGAAAGTTTTTGATTCTTTCGTATCTCATTGTAATAATTGTTGACTGATTTGGCACTATAGGTTGATGAGAGTATTTGTGGTTGAAAATATTCATCTGAAAGTAAACCCTCACCTTGTAAGTTATGCCAGTTGCTGTT
>JAGYNS010000065.1 GCA_018399655.1 Campylobacterales bacterium | reverse complement strand
TGGATAATATATAATTGCAAGAATCTAAAAGCCCAAGAGGTTTTCCTCTTGGGCTTTTTTAGTTTTAGAAAAAATTCCGAATCAGCTCTTCCATCTTTTTTGGGTCAGTAATAGTATTGATCTCATCTCGAAAATGATGAGCCCCCTCGTATCCTTTGGAGTAGGTGTGTAGATGCTTTCGAAACATCACGGTTCCATATTCATTATAAAACTCTACCATTTTGCTAAAGTGCTCTAAGATGATCTTTTTTTTCAGCTCATTTGAAATTTCCTGATTGTTTTGAGCTATTTGGTAAAATACCCATGGCTTCCCAACCGCACCTCTTCCTATCATGATCCCATCAGCTTTTGTATGTTCTAATACTTTTTTCGCTTTTGCAAGGTCTGTAATATCTCCATTGGCAATCACTGGAATAGATACCGCTTCTTTCATAGCTGCAATAGCATCATAATCCACTGGGGCTTTATAGGCTCCCTTTTTTGTTCTTCCATGTACGGCTATAAAATCGACCCCACAATCCTCAACAGCTTTGGCTATATCTACAGGAATCTTTTCATCGATCCCTATTCGAACTTTTGCAGTTGTGTAGTGTTTGTTGGAGTATTTTTTGATGGTTTTAAGTATTTTTTGAAGTCGTGGAAGATCCCCTAAAAGGTTTGAGCCACTCCCATGATTAAACACTTTTGGAGCGGGACATCCACAGTTTAGATCAATTCCTGCAATGCCTTCACACTCGTTGAGCTTTTCAACAGCAAGCCTCATGATCTCTTCACTACTTCCTGAAAGTTGTACAAAATAGGGATCTTCGTTGGGTGATTTTGTGAGCATCTTTTTTGTTTTTTCACTATTATATGCAAGAGCATTGGAGCTGATCATCTCACTGACCGTATAATCTACTCCAAAGTTTTTTACCACAGAACGAAATGGAAGATCAGTGTAGCCTGCAAGTGGGGCTAATGCCACCACAGGTTTTGAAAAGTCAAGGTATTTCATATCTATTTTGGTATACCTTTAGAAGCTATTTGTAGCTTATTGTATCCAAAGAGTAGATATGTTTTCCAGCATCTTTTAGATCAACTAGTGCTTTATAAGGAAGATACTCATCATGCTCACTATTTTCTATAATATCTCGAATCTTATCTATCATCTCAAATTCTGCTAAGACATAAAGATACGCATTGATATAGTCCTCTTTTTGATTGCTAAGCTCTTCAAAAAGTCCAATGATCTGATCAGGAGACATTACAGATTTATAGTAATTTGCAATGGTCACAAGCTGTTCACTGCTAAGATTGACTTTTTTAATAAGATCCAAAATTTGCTCTTTTGTCATAGCAAATTGTTTCTCTTGCTGGGAGTCTTTTTCTAAAAGTTGTACTACCATATCCTCATCAAAGTTCACTTGATCAAGAAGTTTTTTAAGCGTAGTGATCGATTTTGTATTGAGTGTTTTTTCAAATGCTTTTTTCAAAATCTCTTCTGAGTATTCACTCGGTTTTTTTAAAGTTTCAAGGGCATAGTTTTCATCTTGCTCAATTCTATTGATGATGTTTTTTTCCATAAGTGGATTGGTATTTGGAAGTTTAAGCTCTTTGCTTGAGATATATTTTCCATTTTCTATAGCAAATATCTGATCAGCTGTTTTTTTGATCTTTTCATCTTCACAACTAAAGTCTTGATTGGAGATTTTCAGATCAAGCTGTTGTATTATAGCAGCAACTTTTTGAAACTCTTTATTTTGAAAATTTGCTTTTGAGCTTTCTTTTAGTAGTTTGCTATTAAGAAGAGTCATCATCGCATCGGAGTCTTTTGTGATCGATTTTAAAGAGAAATAGTTTTTTAATCCATAATAGATGATATGTAAAACAGTTACGATAAATAAAAATAATACTGGAGCTACCACCCAAGCAGCAACAGGGAGTATCATCACATACTCAAAAATCTCTATTCTGTAATCACCTGGTTCTAATATAAATGTATATGCAAAAATTGCAACGATAAGTAAAATTGAGCCAAATATATATTTTTTAAGTCCCATGGTGTATCCTTTTTTATGAAGTTAATGATTGTTGTGTTCGTGAATCTCTCTACAATCTGTACAAAACTTTGCGAACGGTTTTGCTTTGAGTCGTCCAAGTGCGATCATCTCATCACACATCTCACAAACACCGTAAGTGCCTTTTTTGATTCTATCTAAAGCTTCCTCTATCTCTTTGAGTTCTTGTTGTTGTTGTTTTACAATCACCCCAGAAGTGAAGCTATCACTACTTGCCTCTGCAAAGTCTAAATCATCTTTGCAGTCACAATCGTTGAGTTTTGATATATTATCAATACTATCTTGAATATTACTTTCAATGGTCTCTTTTCTTTGCTCTAGAATCTCTTTTAATTCGTTTATTTGTTTATTTGAAGCCACTTTCTTTTCCTATTTTAAAAATGTTGCGTGAGTATATCTAAATAAGCTTAAATTATTTATGATATGGGTGATTGTTCAAAATACATAGTGATCGAAACACCTGTTCACACAGCACTATATTAGCTATTTTATGTGCCATAGTAAGATCACTTAGCGAGATCACTTTGTCACATTTATTTAAAAAGCCCCTATCAAAACCGTACGCTCCACCAATAAAAAAGTTGACCACCCCTTTATCTTCAAAAAGTTTGCTAAACTCAAAACTATCTAGCTGTTTCCCCAACACATCTAAAGCGATATTGTAGCCATTTTCAAGCTTTGGAAGATAAAGTTCATTATACGCTTTATGGGATTCACTCTCCCCCAAAGTTTGTGCTTTGGCAATATTTTTATTAAACAATGAATGTATCTGCACGGTTGCATATTTGCTTGACATTTTGACAAACTCATTTACAATAGGCTCAAACTGATCATTTGATTTTTTCACTATTTGAAAGATATTGATTTTACAGCTAATAATAGTTTCCTTAAATTTTTAATGGTATTATATCAAGTTTAGATTTAAAGGAGTTGTTATTAAAGATACAATTACAAGTATAGCTATTGGAGGATTCGATGGGATGCACTTAGCCCATCAGCAATTGTTTCGTAAGCTTGATGAGCATGGGGCCATTGTTGTTATATGTACAGGGTATGCCAATCTGACCCAAAAACATTATCGTGCAGCACACACCTCTTATCCTTTATTTTACTACCCTCTTGAAGATATCAAGCATCTAAGCGGTGAGCAGTTTATCCAAGGGCTAAAAGAGGAGTTTCCAAATTTAAAAAAGATCGTTGTAGGGTATGATTTTCATTTTGGGCATAAAGCGATGCAAGATACCAACGATCTTCAAAAAATATTTGAAGGTGAGGTAATAGTAGTAGATGAGTATTGTGTGGATGGTACACCAGTACACTCTCGAATTATTCGTACCTTTTTACGCGATGGGGAGATTGAAAAGGCAAATAGTTTTTTAGGATATAACTATAGCGTACAGGGATATTGTATAAAAGGGCAAGGTTTAGGGAAAAAAGAGTTTGTCCCAACAATCAATATTGATATAAAAGATTTTTTGCTTCCAGGAGAGGGGATTTATGCTACAAAAACAAAGATTTTTGATACAATCTATAAAAGTGTTACTTTTGTAGGACACCGTCAAAGTACCGATAACAATTTTGCTTGTGAGACCCATATTTTAGATGAAAAGATAGAAGAGCAAATACCCCACACCATACAAATAGAATTTTTTAAAAAACTACGGGACAACAAAAGATTTGAGCAACATAGCGAATTAAAAAAGCAAATACAAAAGGATATAAACATGACAAAAGACTATTTTGCAAAGGAAGATTTAGCGTGACAAATGTTAAGAAATTTTTAGAATCAAAAGAGCCTCACAAAACAGAGATTTTTGCTCACTTAAAATGTAGCGAAGCAGAGGTGCAAATTTTACAATACCTCACAGGTCAGTATATCATTGGGAATGATAATATTCTAGTAGTGGATATATTAGGGGAGTTTTATGATGTGAAAAAGTTAGAGCATATTGAACATATCCACCTTATCAAAAATCTTTTAGAGTTAGGGTGGATCGCTCAGAGCAACTTTATATCCACAAAACTAAGCGAACTTTCCCAACTAGAGCTTATCAATACAGCGGTGAGTCTAAGCAGTGCTTTTTTGAAGCTTTTAGAGGTGGGCTCATTGGAGCTTACTTTACCTGATGTGAGAGAGTATAGTGATCATTTGGAGTATTTGCAAGATCAGTTTTTTAAAATTGATCTTGCACAAAAACTTCATATAATCAAAAGTAACTTTGATGAAAACTCCCCAAATGCAAACCGTCTTCGAACCAAACTAACTCTACTAGAAAATAGGATAAAGGAAAGAGTTGAAAAGACCAAAAACCCCATTATGATAGAGGATTTTTTCAAAGAGAATAAGCTAGGTGAGCAAGAGCAGATGATCTTTTTGGCTCTTTTAAAAGAGGAGTATGGGGGAAGTGATGAAAGCATACGAGATATGAACTCTTTAATCGCACTCGTATCCAGTGACGATTATGAGAAGATAAAACATCGAAGTTTACTTGAAGAGAGTGGTAACCTAATAGCAAATGGTCTTATTGATTATGATGAGATGCTCACCCCTTTTGGTGGGATCAATAGAAACTTTTTTATCCCTGATAGTATTTTATATAAGATCTCCCATCCAGTAAAAAAACAAAAAAGACAACAAAAAATCAAGCTTGATATGCTGATCTCCGAACAAGAGATGTTTGAACTCATTGAGCCTAAAAAATCATTAGAAGATGTGGTGCTTAATGAAAAAACAAAAAAAACATTAGAGCTTCTTTTACAACAAGTAGATAAAAAAGTGGTTGATCGATTGAAAAAATGGGGGATCAAAGATAAGAAAAAAGGGATAGACGCTCGAATTATTTTCTATGGAGCAGCAGGGACTGGAAAAACAGTCACTGCTTTAGCTTTAGCAAAATCACTCAAAAGGCAAGTGCTTAGTTTTGATTGTAGTAAAATCCTCTCCATGTATGTAGGGGAGAGTGAAAAAAATGTACGAAAAATTTTTGATGACTATAATGACCTATGCAACAAAACAAAATCTGAGCCGATTTTGCTACTCAATGAGGCGGATCAGTTTTTAAGCAACCGAGTCAGTGGTCAAATAAGTGGAAGCGATAAGATGCACAATCAGATGCAAAATATCTTCTTAGAACAAATAGAGAGCTTTAGTGGTATTTTAATAGCAACTACCAATTTGCTAGATAGTATCGATAAAGCATTTTCAAGAAGGTTCAACTATAAAATAGAGTTTTTAAAGCCAGATGAGAGCCAAAGAATAGAGCTTTGGGAAAAGCTACTGCCTCAAAACCTCCCACTTGAAGAGAATTTTGATCTTGAGCAGTTACGAAAATACCAGCTTACAGGGGGGCAAATAGAGATGATTATTAAAAATACAGCGTATAAACTAGCCGTGATGGATGAGCCACTTTTTAAAGTAAGCGATTTTATCGAAGAGATCGAAAAAGAGCAAAAAGGGCAATTTGATAAAGATAAAACGGTAGGGTTTTTTAGTTAAAGAGAAATAATATGAAAAAGAGATATTTAATAGTTGTTTTTGCAATTTTTTTAAGCATGGTAGGTGAGCTTTTTGCCAATACAAAAGATATCTCCAATGAATCGATAAAACTACAGCTTCAATGGAAACATCAATTTGAGTTTGCAGGATTTTATGCAGCCAAAGAGAAAGGCTTTTATAAAGAAGTTGGACTTGATGTGGAGTTTGTAGAGTTTCACTCCACAAATATTGTAGATGAGGTATTGAAAGGGAATGCTCACTATGGACTTACCTATGCTACGCTGATTGCTGAATATATGCAAGAGAAACCTCTTGTGTTTTTGGCGAATTTTTTCAAGCAATCCCCTTTGGTATTAGTGACACAAAAAGAGATAAAAACCCCAAAAGATCTCAAAAATAAAAAAGTGATGGGGCTTCTTGATAGTACCCATAAGCATATCTTTTTAGAGATGCTAGATCGGTTTAATCTTACCCCAAGTGATTTTACCAATATCCCTAGAAGGTTTTCTAGTGAAAGTTTCATCAATAAAGAGGTAGATGCTTTAAGTGTCTTTACAACCAATGAGATATTTACACTGGATCAAAAAGGGGTTCAGTATAATATATTAGATCCAGCAGTGTATGGGGTAAAGTTTTACGATATCAATCTTTTTACCACAAAGCAAGAGCTTCAAAACAACCCCCAAAGGGTCAAAAAGTTTCGCCAAGCATCTATCAAAGGGTGGGAATACGCCCTTTCCCATCAAGAGGAGCTTGTAGATATCATCTTAGCAAAATACAACACTCAAAACAAATCAAAAGAGGCCTTACTTTTTGAAGCAAAGCAAATAGAGTATCTAATGCTTGCCAATATCTATCCAATAGGAAGTATTGATATTGAGCAAGTAAAAATCATCTCAGATAGTTTTGCTCAGTCACTCAAACTTCCAAAAAAACAAAAAGAGGAACTTCAGGACTTTATCTATGCAACAGGAATGAAGTCTTTTGAGCTTTCACAAGAGCAAAAAGAGTATTTAGAAAAGAAAAAAGTTTTGAAAATGTGTATCGATCCAGACTGGATGCCTTTAGAAAAAATTGAAAATGGAAAACATATAGGGGTCTCAGCAGAGTATATGGAGCTTATTTCACAAAAGCTTGATATCCCTATAAAGCTTGTGGTTACAGAAAATTGGACACAATCTTTAGAAAAAATACAACAAAAACAGTGTGATTTTTTAGCTTTAGCGGAAAAAACACCCAAAAGGCAAGAGTATCTTCATTTTACCAATCCTTATATCTCTGTTCCACTTGCTATTGCAACTAAGCAAGGGGTGGCATTTTCAAGTAGTTTAAGCAGACTGCAAAACAAAACTTTAGGGGTGGTTAAAAATTACTCTTTGAATGAGTTATTAAAAATGAAGTACCCAAATTTAAACTTAGTAGAGGTAGGTTCAGTCAAGGAGGGATTGGAGTTTGTAGATCAAGAGAAGATATTTGGATTTGTAGATAACTTCATGGTTATCAATCATGAGATACAAAAAAGTAAGATCAACAATACTGTCTCGATCACTGGGCAGTTTGCGGAAACTTTTCACTTAAGTATTGCTTCAAGAATTGATGAGCCAATACTCAATGAGATATTTGAAAAAACTCTTGTAACCATTGACACTGAAACCAAAGAACATATTTTTAATAGATGGAATAATATCAGTTATCAAGTGACTGTTGACTATGAGATGGTAGCACAAATACTTTTTTTTACACTACTTTTACTTGGGGTATTTACCTATTGGAATTTAAAGCTTAAAGAGGAGATCAAAAATAAAGAGCTAGCTCAAGAAAAACTTCGACAAAGTGAAGAGAAGTTTCGGATACTTTTTGATACGGCCCCAGTTCTACTAGATGCTTTTGATGAAAATGGAAAAGTAGTTTTATGGAATAAAGAGTGTGAAAAAGTTTTTGGATACAGCTTTAAACAGCTCCAAGAAACAGATGATGCTCTATCACTATTTTATCCCGATATAGAACAAAGACAAAAAGTGATTGAATCTTTTCAAAGTGACCAATACAATGTATATAAAGAGTGGTACCCTACTACAAAAGAGGGTAAAAGAATAACGACTGTTTGGGCAAATATAAAACTACCAAATGGAGAAGTTTTTAGTATAGGGTATGATAGAACTCAGCAAAGAAAAGATGAACAAATTATTAAAGAAAAAACTGATCAATTAGAAATAGCAAAAAAAGAGCTTGAGAAGCTTAACAACTCCCTAGAAAAAAAAGTAAATGATGAGATACAAAAAAACACAGAACAACAAGTAATTTTAAAACATCAAAGTAAATTAGCCCAAATGGGAGAGATGATAGAAAACATTGCTCACCAGTGGAGACAACCTCTTGCACAAGTAAATTCTATTGTTTTAGTGTTAGATGCTTATTTAGAAAAACAAGGGATAGTAGATGATCATATTGAAGAGAAACTTGCACAGATCGAGTTCTTAACCCAGTATATGTCAAAAACAATCGATGATTTTAAAAACTATTTTCATCCAAATAAGGATAAACAGCTTTTTCAAGTAAAAGATGCCATAGAAAACGCGTATGATGTACTTAAAGGAAGGTTGCAAACCCTTGAAATCGAGATCGTTTTTTATATCCAAAAAGATTTAAAAAGTAATAGTTATATGTATGAACTCCAGCAAGTGATCCTTACTCT
>JAGYNS010000064.1 GCA_018399655.1 Campylobacterales bacterium | reverse complement strand
TGTAAAAGTGCCGTACCACCTCTACCATGAAGCTTCAACATATCCACACACTCCAAAATCTCATCGATATCTTGGTTGGGTTAGTCATAGTTTTGTCGTAATATATCTCTCATAATATCAGGATGCAATAAAGTTTCATTATACACATTTATACGACTCATCCCCTCACTGCTAGCATCAAACCTTAGCTTTGGAGTAAAAGCCACCCACTCCCCATCTACAAAAGTGATAATACTGAGCATCTCCTTGCCTGTTGCTACATCCCATATCTTTAAAGTGGTGTCTTCACTAGCCGAAGCAAGAGTTCTGCCATCAGGACTAAAAGCAAGAGATAAAATAGTGTCACTATGCCCCTTAAAAGTACGGATCTCTTTAGAACTTGCTAGGTCCCAAAGCTTGAGTGTTTTGTCTGCACTAGAAGATATAATGGTTTTACCATCTGGGCTAAAGCGAACTGAAGCAACAATACCACTATGTCCTCTAAAAGTATGTATCTCTTTTGCAGTTTTGATATCCCAAAGTTTAAGAGTACCATCAAAACCAGCAGATACAAGACTTGTGCCATTAGGACTAAAAGCTACAGATGCTACAGTGTTGTCATGTCCCTTAAAAGTACGGATCTCTTTGCCACCTACTAGATCCCAAAGCTTGATAGTTTTGTCTACACTAGAAGATGCAATAGTTTTACCATCTGGGCTAAAAACCACACTAAAAACTGCACTTTCATGCCCTTTGAGAGTGCTAAGTTCTTTGCCACTTGCTGTGTCCCATATTTTCACGGTAGCATCTTTGCTCGCTGAAGCAAGAGTGTTGCCATCTGGGCTAAAAGCAACTGCACGCACATCGTCAGTATGTCCTTTAAGGGTATGAAGTGCAAGACCACTTTTTACTATACCCCATATTTTTATAGTGTGATCAGAGCTAGAGGAAGCTAAAGTTTTACCATTTGGATGAAAAGCAACTGAGCTTACCCGACTTGTATGCCCTCTTAAGTTATAAATCCCTCTAGTAGCAGTATCGATAACCCTTACTACTTTATCGTAACTTCCAAAAGCAATCTTTTTACCATCAGAGCTAAAAGCAACAGAGCTTAGCCTTGAAGCTTTGTGAGAACTTATTGTCTGAACCACTTTGCCCGCTTGAGTGTTCCACACTATGATGTTTGAATTTTTATCTGCACAAACGAGGTAGTTGTTATTAGAGCTATATGCCAGAGCAGTTATTTTATCAGTATCTATTTCTAATCTACGAAGCTCTTTTTTAAAATCAGACTCTAATTTTTCATCTTTGCTTGGCTTCACTGCGTCAAACCCATCTGAAGTACTAAGCTCTTTTTTCGTAGCCATATCCCAAAGTTTTGTATTTTTTAAAACATTAGTAGAAATAAGTATCTTACCATCATGACTAAAAGCCACGGACTGAGGATACCCTTCATACTCAAAACTATAAACCTCTTCTTTTTTTGCTATATCCCAAAGCTTTATGCTATTAGGGTTCGCAGCAGAAGCCAAAGTTTTTCCATCTGGGCTAAAGGAGATCGAAGTTACCTTATCTGAGTTTTCAAAAGTATGCACATGCCTAGCTGTTGCAACATTCCAAAGTATAACTTTCTCATCATGACTTACAGATGCGACATAAAGACCATCTGAACTTATGGCTAGTTTTTCAATCTTACCGTAGTGCCCTGATTGTACAAAGATCTCACTACTACTATGACCATAAAGAAAAGCAAAGCCTAAAAACAAGCAAAGTTTAAAAAGTATTTTCATTTTCACTCCAACATAAATATCTAAAGAGTCTATTTTTTATCAACTTAAATTATTGTTAATGAATGATAAAAAATATCATATTATAAAAAATATACCTTTTCTGAAACATGTTTTAGCTCTAATCCTCTATAATAAGCTCAAGGTTTTCAAACTTTACCCCAAGAGATACTGATGAGCCATCTTTTTTAGAAAAAATCACAGGTAGTTCCATACTCATGTCATAACAACTGCTGCCCATTTGGTGTTCATAGCCTATGAACCCTTGTGATGGCTCTTCTAAGATCTCTTTGTAATTTTTGAGTATGTCACACTCTTTTACATTTACACCTCTGCCCCAAAGCCCCATCTCTTGTAAGTTTCTTTGGTTTTTTGGAGTAGCGAAAAGCTTCATATACTCATCAAGTGAGAGCTCATGCATTTTGTTGTGAAGTGATCTTTTTATTTTTTGAAGTTCTATTTTTAGTATAAGATAATGTGGTTTATCTCTTCCCATGAGCACCCTAGTATCCATAAAAAAGTCACTTCGCAAGTGGTTTATCACCTCCTCATCTGCCAGTGAAAACTCCTCTTTAAGATCTGCTATTTTTTTCTCTATATCTATAAAGTCTATTAGTATTTTCTCTCTTTGAAATACTGCCCAACTTTTTTCTTTTTGCACAAAAAACAGATCATTTTCATAGTGTTCTATCTTTTCATACATAGGCTTTATAATTATCTCACCAGATTCGTCTATCACAAATTCTCTCTCATCCTCTTCTAAAATCGCATACCCATTATTAAAAAAGTTCCAATCTTTAAACTCACATGCGATAATCTCTTTGCAATCTTTGTCTATATACCCCCAAAGTCCATCTACACTTTGAACTGGCTTTATCTTCATGAAGTTTTGTATGATCGTTTTATAGGGCTTTGAGATGCCACCTTTTGTGTGCTGAGTGAGAAGCCCTTCACTGTCTATAGTGATATACTCATCTTTTGTGGTAGAGTTTAGAAGCACTTCTTTTGATCCGCTTTTTTGATCTCTTAGGTTTACCATCTCACACACTAACTTTTTATAATCCCCTTTATGATCTATAGGGTTTTTTAAAAGTTCAGCATTACCAAACCCATCAAGTCTTATGTAGTGATAATCAAACGGATACAAAATCTTAGAGTCAAATATGATCCCATATTTTGCATCTCTATTTATCATCGCTTGAGTGCCACCACTTAAAAAAAAGGGCATATTTGCTTTTTTACTAAGTACATCTTGAGGAAGGATACATCTGTTTTTTTTCATCACTACAAACTGTGGGTTTGCACTTTTGAGACTCCAAATTAGCTCACATGCATCATCAATTAAGCTCAGATCATCCATAGAGTAAGGGGTAATCCCCTCACTAAAACGACTAAAGAGATTCTCTTTTAGCTCTTTATCTTCCCATACCTCTTTGAGTGAGGTTTTTACCTCTTTAAGTATAGTGATACGATTTGGGGCCAACTCAAGAGAATAGACCTTTTGAGTATGGTAGCTCCACCCCACTCTATACATAGTCTTGAGAGATATAAATTCACTTTCACACAAGCAGATGTCTGAGTTAAATTCCCTTTGACCATTATGAAGTTTAAGATAATAAAGAGGTGTACTAACATCTAGTCCACTTAGGGAATCCCTCTCATAAGCTTTTTTAGATTCAAGTATGTAGTTAAGTTCTGTTTTCATGTTTTGATCCATTTTTTACTTTCTATCCATGGTGTTTAAAATTTTAAACTCATTACCATCTCCATCGTAGCTGTAAGCTATTTGGAACTTTACTAATATCAGGTCATCTTGCATATCTCTTAAGGAAAGTACACTTAGTATTGAGTTGTCTATTTTTGTACTCTTGCCACGAACACTGGCTCTGTTGTTTTTTTGTAAAATAGCTGCTATGTACATCGCACCTCTTGCAGTTTTCTCATCTATTTGTATCTCTAAAGGGGTGCTTGCATCTAAAGAGTAGTTTTGTCTAGTTGTAAATGTCATGGTATCAAATTTCTCTTGGATGCTTAAGATTTTTTGCTCATTCTCAAGCAAAAAAGCACTTACAATATCGATCACACCATTTATGCTTCCCCCTTCATTTCCTCTTAGATCTAAGACAATTTTTTCATAGCTATTATTTTGTAAAACCTCTTTTAGCGTTTGGTATGTCTCATTGTTAATAACAGGATTGATATACACTTTATTTTTGTCAAGCTTCCAAGAAAACTCATTTTGTTCCTCTTTAATTTCTTGTTTTGGCTCATACACTATGATCTCATTATGAATATGCTTTTGCAAAACCTCATTAACTGTTTTTATAAACATCTCTTTTTCTTTGGTTGCGATACTCTCAAGCTCCTCAAAAAGTTTTGTTTGATTGTACTCTAGGTGAGTGTAGTACTGATTTTGGATAATCTGTTGTAGCTTTTTTACGATCTTTTTTGGATTAAGTTGTACCATTTTGAGTAGATAGTCATAGTGTTCTTGTATCTCTGCATCATTATTTGAGATCTCTAAGAGCTTTGGATATTCTCTGAGTGGCAGATCAAAATTATCTCTTTTTACCTCGCCCCAAAGATATGTATCATAAAAGCCAATATTTGTAGGAAAAAAACCTCTTAGCAACTTTGCAGTATGTAATGCTAAAAAGAACCTTTCTCTATCATCACTAAATTTATCAATAACTATATAAGCTTGATAGTTCATTAGCGGTGCAAAAAGTAGCAAAAACTCCTGTGCATCTTTGTTTCTTAAATCTTGATACATATCTTTTGGCACCAGCTTATCTATCATCTTCTTGAGCTTCTTTCTCTCCTCTTGACTAAGACTCTCAAATTGTTGATACATCGTATCTATTTGAGGAATAAGCTCTTTTTGTTTCTCATAATGCTCTATATCGCTTTTGCTTAGATTTGGATACTTTTGGCTTAGGGTTTGGGCTAATACCACAGCACAAAAAAGCAAAAAAGTAATCATCAATTTAATTAGATTCATTTGGTTCTCTCTTTTTGTAAATTTTTTGATTGCTATTTATTTATAAAAAGTTCATAGCATTTGAAAATATTGCAGTTCTTATCTCCTCACACATCTAACATGGTATTTATTATTAGCATTCGACACATATTCATAACCATAAGAAAAAGAAACATACCAAGCTATTTCAAATCTATCTTTTGGTGCTACAACATGCCTTGCATATTTATCCCAATATGTCAAAGTCCCCCTATCTATGTACCATAAACCATCTTTTGATTCTTCTGTCCAGTAGTAAGATGCAGAGGTATTGAGAAATACATCAGATATAGATGGATTTTTCTTTTTTTTATCGATAATAGTTTTTAGCTCATCAAGGCTAGGTAATCTCCAGCCTGAGCCGTCTAACTCTAATTTTTTACAATAAAGACTAGCATCCTTCCATTGCACTTCAGGACTTAGTTCATTATCTTGCCATTGCAAACCAGTTGATTTGTCCTTAACAATATTTAGATTATGGTCTCTAATTATTTTGCTACCTGATGAAGAGCTAGGATTATCTTCTGTTTGTGTATAGCGAATAGGTATATTGGCAAGCATTTTAATAAAATCGTTTTTTTGATTATACGCTTCTACTTTTTTAGATGGATTTAATTGCCATTGACGAGCATATTCTGGAAAGTTTATATAAATAGAACTTACTTCTTTAAGAGTATGCATTTTAGGTTTTATGGTATTTAGTAATCTAAATTCCAATCTGTGAAAGCTTATGCCTTCTGAACCTGTATATGAATCTTCATCTACCATTCTATCTTCAATTTCATTTAATTTAATGCTAATAACCGCAATTTCCTTTTTTGTTTTATTAAGCACTTCTTTTAGAGATGTTTGGTTGTCTTTAGCCGTTGCATATATGGAGTATTTGGCTAAATATTTTATAACTTTCTGTCTTACTTCATCAACTCTTTCTTCTATCGTATAAACTCTATTATATGGATAACTGATTGATATATATACCTCTAGATTTTTTAAAAATTCATTATGCATTTTTTGATAGTATTCGATTTCTTTAAAATAATTTTTTTGAATCTTCTGGTACTTTTTAGATGATTCCAGAATCATTAAATAGGGTAAATAATTTACATTTATTTTATTAAACAAGAGAGTTTTTGCTAAAACATTTTCATTCTTTTGGATACTGGAATAAATATTTTTATTTTCTATACTAATCTGCTTCAACTTCTCTTTTGTTTTTTGATATATATCTTCTTTTTTTACCAGTGACAAGAAAAACAATTCATCTTTCTCATAGCAATAATACTCTGTCTTGTTGATATTTGAAATATCTAAATCTAAAGATATAGACTCAATGCTTTGTTTAAATTCTTTTTGTGTCTTATTCGCTAAATATATGTTGTTCTTACTGCTGCTTTCATTTTTAAAATATAGTGTGGATGTAGCACCTATTAAAAGATTTATTTTCTTCATTATCTGTTTTGTTGATTCCTCTTTGGCACTGACAACATCTTTTGAAAACACTAGACTTGTATAATATTTATCAATCGAACTATCCCTTTTCTTCTGAATATCTAGCAAACAACTTTCGCTTATTTTAAAGTTTCCCGTCTTCGCATATAGCAAGTCTGTTGCTAGAACTAAGTAAAATGTAAAAATCAATATCTTTTTCATATTGCCTCATCTATGATGTGTTTTAAATATTCATGTTTTGTAAACTCTTCTAGCATATCAGCTATCTCTTTTTGACTCTCTATACTATGGTAAGAATCAAGGCTAGCTTGACTTATTGTTTCATAATCTTTGATTTTAATTCCTGCTACTCTTCTAGAATATAGTTCATTTTTATTGTTATCTTCAATCGTGATTTTATTACAGCCTACATAAATTGGCATCATCCCACTTTGCCAAAATTTTCTATTAGCTCTTAATGCTGTGTAAGCTTCAGCACAACCTGTAAAATTAAATACTATATCATTGTTTGTAAGTTTAATATCTTCGTTACTTTTAAGTGATTTTACATCAATGTTCTTTTTAAAGTTTTTGCTCACCTTAGCATGCATATCATCATATGTCTGTGGATTCATATTGTTTTTAAAGTAAATATTCAAATTTGAGTACTCATTTTCTAAAAGTTTTACATATTTCGCTGTTCTTTGATTTTTAGGATAATCTTTACCCAAAGAGCTTAGCATGACAAGCATAAAATCTATTTTTTTAGAATGTTCAATAGCATTACTAAGACTACTAATACGAGAGAGGATATTTTCATTATTTAGCTTTTGAACTTGAAAACTTTTTAAACTGTTTTCTTCACTTACAATATTAAGTATTATATTGTTTATCAATTCTTCTTTCTTTAAAGAGATTTGAACTGCTTTGTTATTAGTAAGGTTCTGAAATTTTTCTATATAATATTCTGATGTAAATGTTTTTTTGACTTTTTGAACTGTTTTAGAAATGAAAACTTTATCTACGATGCTTTCATCATTTTTTTGAGTGACCGTTATAGAATTCTGCACGCTGCTATCTATAGTTATCACTAGTTTTGATAAACAATCGATCAAAGCATTATCTATGGCATCGCTCATGGAAGTACCAACTCCAACACCATATAATTTATTTGTGTCACTTATATCTTGAAAATACCAGCTAGGTAAATTTTCAACTACTGTTACTTTTTTTGTTTGTGACACAGCTACATCAACTGTACCTCCACATGACACCAAACTTAAAACTATTATAGATAATACAACTATCTCTTTTATTTTTTTTAACATAAACACCCAACTCCTTAATTCTTAGACTTATTCATTTCAATCTCAAAATACTATTAAAGGTATTTCAAACTACAAAACACCCTATGAGGTTTTTTTCGGTAAAATCGTTGAAAGTTTATCAGCATAATAAGGTGTTGCACTTATGACTTGAGTTCAGGCTTTATTAATCAATATTGTAACATCGATTAAAATTACTAGAAACTCCTAAACACATTGATTTTAAGTTACTGTCTTGTATGTTATAACACATATTATTATTGTTACTAATTCCCAAACAAGCATTTTTAAAATCCGGATCTTCAATGTTGTAGCAAAAACTTGGATGCTGTCCACTTGCTCCTAAACAAAAGTTTTTTAAATCAGTATTCTCTATCTTGTAACAAAAACTTGGATACTGCGTCATACCTAAGCAAGCATTTTTCAAGTCAGAATTATTGATGTTATAGCAAAAGTTTTGATACTTTCCACTACTTCCTAGACACATGTTTTTTAAATCTGAGGTACTATAGATTAAAGAACTTACTGTTATATTATTCCGTCTTGCCTCTTCTTCTGCCTTTCTTTGTTCAAATAAGCGTTGTTGTTCTTGTTTTACATTATCTAAAAAGTTATTGACTTCTATAGAGTTTTGTCCAGATTTTTGCTTTGATTCTTTATTCGAAAACATTTCATCAAAATTATAATCTCCTGCTTCAAGAATACTTGTAAAAATTAAAAAGAACAAAAAAAACAAGTAATAATATATGGCAGATACTT
>JAGYNS010000063.1 GCA_018399655.1 Campylobacterales bacterium | reverse complement strand
AAAAGAGCTAACCCTTTGTGAAGACTGCAATAGAAGAGTTGAATCGAACCCTATTCGAGTGCTAGATTGCAAAAATGAAGCGTGCCAAAATGAGCTAGTAAATGCTCCAAAGATCACAAACAATCTTTGCGATGAGTGCGATAGTGAGTTTGAAAAACTCAAATCAATTTTAGATGCAAATGGTGTTGTTTATGAGATAGACTCAAATTTAGTTCGTGGACTTGATTACTATACAAGAACAGCATTTGAGTTTGTGAGCGACAATATTGGAGCTCAAAGTGCCATAGCAGGTGGTGGACGATATGATCGACTTGTAGAGTTTTTAGGTGGGAAAACAACCCCAGCCGTTGGTTTTGCTATAGGGATTGAAAGACTTCTTGAACTTATTGTTATGAAAGAATCAAAAGAGGAAGTGCTATATATTGGAGCCATGTGTGAAGAGGCTATTGATACAGTATTTTCACTTGTGGCTAAAAAAAGATTAGAACTTCGAGTTATCACCGATTATAAAAGTAGAAGCTTCTCAAAACACCTAAACAACGCAAGCAAATATGGAGCTACAAAAGTAGCTCTCATTGGAGAGAAAGAGTTAAGTGATAATACTACTTGGCTTAAAGATTTATCCTCAGGTGAAGAAAAATCCTTAAATACCAAGGATCTCTAGGGGAAGATAATATCCTCTTCACTCCTTTTACTTTCAAAATAGTCTTTAAACTGGTAGTTTTCCAAAAACTCTTTTTTTAGTCTAGGAGTTAGCTGATCTTGAGGGGAAATTTGTAAGCTTTGTTCTAGTATTTTAGAAACAATCTCACCTGTATAATCTATTATAAAAGTATTTGAAGAAGCATCATACAGTGAAATAAAATAAAAATACTCATCAGTTTTTGTAAATTGATAGATATCGCCATTGTTTACTTTTATCGTCTCTGTTTTTTCTAAATCTTTTATATTTTTTCGTAAAAAATCTTGATACAATCCATCAGGCAAACCTGTCCATGTGCAGTTTTGTTTCAATGAGATATGCTCTAACTGAAATTTCTCATCTTGATAATAGACACTATTTGATAAACAACCACTTCTTTTATAAGTTTTTGTCCCTTTTAGCTCCAAAGAGATGGTTTTATGGTTTGAACTAATAATAAATTTATCTGTTTTATCTTGTATGTTTGGTTGAGGCAATGAACAGGCTGTAAAAAAAATAGTAAGAACTACTACAAATAGATATTGAAACATCTGAATAGATAAAATGGGAAGTCCTAAAAAGACTTCGCCATCACCCTATTGAGTCGTTTTGTAAAGCTTACTGGATCTTTGATCTCTATCCCTTCACTCATTTTTGCTTGATCAAGAAGTAACCAAGCTACATCTTCAATCATAGCATCATCTGCACATCCGTTGAGCTTTTGTACAATTTCATGATCTGGATTTATCTCCAAAATTGGAGCAGACTCTGGCATCTCTTGACCCATTTGTCTAAACATATGAGCCATAGAAGCCATTGGATCATTTGGATCTTTTACTACACACGATGGAGAGTCAGATAGTCTATTTGTGGTTTTTACCTCTTTTACAGACTCCCCTAATTTTTCTTTGATCTTTTCAACAATAGATTTGAATTTCTCCTCAACCTCTTTCTTTTCCTCTTCAGTTTGTTCTGTTTTTGGAGCTTCACACGCAGTGATATCTTTGAAATCCCACTCTTGGTATTGTCCAATCGCTGGAGTGATGATCTCATCGATCTCTTTATCATCACAGATCAGTACTTCGATATTATTTTTCTTATAACTTTCTAAAAGTGGAGAGTTTCTTAGAACTTTTTCATCATCCCCTACGATATAGTAAATAGCTTTTTGTTCACTATCTGCTCGCTCTTTATAATCAGCCAATGAGGTCATTTTTGTGTCATCATTTGTAGATTTGTATCGTACAAGCTCCAAAATAGCGTCTTTGTTAGTAAAATCTTGATAGATACCCTCTTTCATAGGTCTATTATATTCAGCTACAAATTTTTCATACTTTTGCTCATCTTTTGAAAGCTTTTTGATCTCACTTAAAATCTTTTTTACCGATCCTTGCTTGATATTTGCCATGATCCTATTTTCTTGTAAAATCTCACGACTTACATTTAAAGGAAGATCTTCACTATCAATAATACCTCTTACAAATCGTAAATATGTAGGCAGTAGCTCTTTTTCATCATCGGTAATAAATACCCTTTTTACATACAGTTTTACCCCTGGTTGAAAATCTACTCTATACATATCCATAGGGGCTTTTGAAGGGATATAAAATAAAGTGGTATACTCATTGACACCCTCAGCTTTTGTATGAACATAGCTCATAGGCTCTTCAGAGTCGTGTGAAATAGTTTTATAAAACTCTACATATTCCTCTTTTTTTACTTTTGATTTTGGAAGCATCCATAATGCTGTTGCTTCGTTGATCTGTTCCCTTTTCTTCTCAATCTTTTTCTCTGGCTCTTTTCCAGCTTCTTTATCTTCATCGCTTAACTCTTCTGTTACTTCTTCAGAGTAGTTTAGAAAAATAGGATATGCGATATGGTTAGAGTATTTTTTAACGATATTTTCTACTCTAAATTTTCCAGTGTAGTCACTTACTTCATCCTCTTTTAGTTTGATATAAATAACTGTACCACTATCTTCTTTTACACAAGGTGCAAGATCAAACTCCCCTGTTCCATCACTTGACCACTTATAGGCTTGATCTTCACCCGCTTTTTTAGAGATCACATCTACTTTATCAGCTACCATAAATACTGAATAAAATCCAACACCAAATTGACCAATTAAGTTAGAATCTTTTTTAGCATCTCCTGTCATCGCTTCTACAAAAGATTTTGTACCAGATTTTGCAATAGTACCAATTGAAGCGATTAAATCCTCTTCATTCATCCCAATACCGTTATCTGCTATTGTGATAGATTTATCTTCCTCATCTAACTTTATATTGATCTGCCCTTTCCAGTCTGCAAATTTTTCTTTTAGATTGTCATCAGTAAGTCTTAAGTAGTTAAGTTTATCAATAGCATCACTTGCATTTGATACCAACTTCTCTTATAAATATCTCTGTTTGAGTATAAGAGTGAGTAAGTTGTAACAACTGCCCTACTTCTGTTTGAAGCGGATCTTATCGCGTCTTTTTGCTCCATAGATCTTTTTGCGTGCTGAGATCCCTGCACGTTTAAAATTTTTGGATTTTTTGGCAATATCTAAGAGATCTCTTGAGAGTTCGAGCGAGAGGGCGTTTGGGATGATGATATAACCATCATTGACCAAAGCATCTGTGATTGTTTCATAAAGTTGTTGTGACATCTACCTGCCTCAAATAAAGTTTGACATTTTAGCAGGTTTTTAAGAGTCTTTCACCCCATCGTAAACTTACTATTGGCTCCACTCATCACTTAAAACCTCTGTCTGCTTCATTACCATCTCCATTGCTTCTTCTCTCTTGTCTGGTGGATATTTATACCTTTTTAAAATTATCCGAATCACATTTCTCATTTTAGCCCTAACAGATTCTCTTTTTTGCCAATCAACACTTATGCTACTTCTCAATTTCTCAGTAAGTTCTATAGCTATTTTTTTGAGTATCTCATCACCCATCTCTCTGAGTGCTGCTTCATTTTCTGCTAAAGCATCATAAAATGCAAGCTCATCAAAATTAAGCCCCAAATCTTCACCATGTTTTGCAGCCGCAGCAAAATCTTTTGCCATCTCGATAAGTTCTTCTATCACTTTAGCAGTTTCTATTGCTCGATTATGATACTTTCCTAGAGTTGCTTGAAGTCGGTCACTAAACTTTTTCTCTTGTACTACATTTCTTTTGCTTTTTGATTTTATCTCATCTTTTAAGAGTCTCTCTAGTAACTCCACCGCCAAATTTTTATGAGGCATATGAGCCACATCTTCTAAAAATTCTTCTGAAAGTATTCCAATATTTGGCTTTTGAAGACCTACAAGCGAAAAAATATCTTCCACACCATCAGAGATAACTGCATTATCTATAAGCTGTTTGATAGCTTTATTTGGATCTTGTTTTTTCTTTTCACTTGAACTTGCTTTTTGTATTACAGCTTTTACTGCTTGAAAAAATGCTATCTCTTCTTTATAAACTTTTGCACCATCAAGCGTGCCACAAAGACTAAAAGCTTTTGTTAAAGCCAACACCTCATCAAAATATCGCTTTTTTCCATCATCAAGCCCTAAAATATGATTAGCAGCAGGAGCTAAAAGCATATGTGCTCTAGTCATAAAAGAGCTATAGTCAAACCCATGATACATATTTTGTACAATATCTAGTCGTTTGAGCATCTCAGCTAACGCTTCGGTACTATCTATAGTACCACTTCCTTTTCCACCAGCAGTCGTATAAGTTTTAAGAGCAGATTTTAACTCATTTGCAATCCCTATATAATCAACTACTAATCCACCTTTTTTATCTTTGAACACCCTATTTACCCTTGCGATCGCTTGCATCAGGTTGTGTGAACGCATCGGTTTATCTATATACATCGTGTGCATATTTGGTGCATCAAAACCTGTAAGCCACATATCTCTTACAATGACAAGTTTAAGTTCATCATTCACATCTTTAATTCTTTTTTCCAAATCTTTTTTTGTTTGTTTAGAGTAAATGTGCTTTTGAAACCTTGCATCATCGCTTGCACTTCCTGTCATAATGACTTTTATAGCTCCCTGAGTTGGATCTTCATCATGCCAAGCTGGTCTTAACTCTACTATCGCATCATACAAATCAACCGCAATTTGCCTACTCATAGCCACAATCATCCCCTTACCCTCAATTGTGGCTAGTCTATCTTCAAAATGGCTCACTATATCTTTTGCTATTTGCTTGATTCTGGGTTCACTTCCTACAAGCTTTTCTAATGCACTCCATTTACTTTTAAACTTCTCTTTATCGCTTAACTCCTCTTCGCTCGTTAGCTCACCGATATCTGCATCTATCTCTTTTAAAATTTCAGCATTGAGATCAAGTTTAGCAAGTCTACTTTCATAATAGATAGGTACAGTCGCCCCATCTCGTACTGCATCTTCAATATCATAAATAGAGATATAATCCCCAAAAACAGCTCTGGTATCTCTATCTTCACTCTCAATCGGTGTGCCTGTAAATCCTATAAAAGTAGCATTTGGCAAGGCATCTCTTAGGTGTTGGGCATACCCATATTTAAACTTGCCATCACGATCAAGCATTGCATCAAATCCATATTGACTTCTGTGTGCTTCATCTGCAATCACTACGATATTTGTTCTATCACTTAAAAGTGGAAATGTATCTTCTTCTTTTTGTAAGCCAAATTTTTGAATAGTGGTAAATATTATCCCGCCTGATGGTTTATTTGAGAGTGTTTCTCTAAGCTGTGTTACATCATCCATCTGCATAGGATCTTGCCCTAAGAGCATTTTAGCGGTACTAAATGTTGCAAAGAGTTGTCCATCAAGATCATTTCTATCTGTCACTATTACCAAAGTTGGATTTTTCATTTGTGCTTGTTTTGAGAGTTTTCCTGCAAAACATGCCATACTTATAGATTTTCCACTCCCTTGTGTATGCCAAACTACACCACCTTTTTTGCTTCCACTTACACTCGCTTCTATCACCTTGTCTACTGCAACATTAACCGCATGAAACTGATGATAGCCTGCTATTTTTTTGATGATTTTTTTACCATCATCCTCAAAAAGTACAAAGTTTTGGATATAGTCAAGAAGCAACTCTTTATCAAAAAATCCTTTTATCAAGGTCTCTAACTCATATTCTAAAAGAGGTCTGTCTTTTTCATTTTTGATAGTTCGCCAATACATAAATCGCTCATCAGTTGCGGTAAGTGAGCCAATACGAGCATGTATCCCATCACTGATTACCAAAGCTTCATTACACACAAACAGATCTTCTATCTCATCTTTATAAGTTTGGAGTTGATTGTAGGCTTTCAATATATCTGCATTTTCATCTGCTGGGTTTTTTAGCTCTATAACTGATAGTGGAAGCCCATTGACAAACACTACCAAATCAGGTCTTCTATTGCCTTTTGTGCCTTTGATAGTAAATTGATTTACGATGACAAAATCATTATTTTTAGGATTTTGAAAATCGATAAGCTTGACTACATCCCCACGGCTCTCTTCTTCTTTTTTAATCTCTACACTTACTCCTTGAAGTAGCATCTGGTGAAAATCACGGTTGTTTTGAATAAGTGAGGCATTTTGAGGTTTTTTGATCTGATGAATAGCTTCTTCTATAGCACTAAGAGGTAAAGATTGATTGAGTTTAATAAGGGCATTTTTAAGTTTTTGTTCTAAGATCACCTCTTGATAAGAGCCTCTTTGCGCATTGTCACTCTCATAACCCAACTCTTTAAACCACTCTATTGCTAATAATTCTACTTGCTCTTCATTTATCATTTGCCATCTCTCCTAAAATATAATGCGTAGCTCGTGCTGAACCTTGCTTAGTTATCAAGCCTTTATCTGTCATTTGTTTTAATAATTCTCTTGTTCTGCTCTCTTTTATATCTAAAAGTTTTTGTGTGAGTTGAGAGGTAATACTACTGTTTTTTGCTAGATATTCTAAAACTTGCTTTTCTTGTGGATTACTATTTTCATATATCCGACGGTATCCGACGGTATCCGACGGTTTTTCGGCAAATACAGTTTCATCTATCCTCGCTTTTAAAATAGTCACAAAATAGCTTCTCGCATCATCTGTTTCAAAGATAGGCTCATCTGAACCATTGTTTCTCATAGCTCTTCTTATTTTTGGGATTCCTGTGCCTTTTCCCTCAGTCAGATGAAGTTCTTTGAGAAAGTCACCTATTCGGCGGTTTAAGTATTTCATAGTGATGATTCTATCTTTTTTGAAATCCTCTTTGGTAATAGGCGGCATCGCTCCGCCATGAGAGATGATCTCCATCTTATCAGCCAAAATATTGACCTTGATAGGTTCTCTCTCCTCATAACTTTTATGATACACCGCATTTGCAAGTGCTTCTTCTACCGCTTGAAATGGATAGTTATAGTACCTTATAGCCTCTGCTTGACCTTCTACTTTTTGGACATTCTCTTCTATCACAAGTGTTTTGATATGGGAAAGTGCCGCTCGTAATTGCTGATGAATCGGACCTTTAAAAACTTTTTCACTAAAACTATCTCCAATATCATCATGATAGATAGTCACCTCTATTTGAGTATAAGGGAAAAACTTCTCAGGAGTCTCGCTAAAAAAGAGCAATCCCACATTTACAGGCAGTAGATATTCACTAGCACCTCGTGCTATTTGCATCATTCGTACTAAATCCTCAAACGGTATCTTTGTTGCACTCTCAAATAAATCACTTTTGACATCTTGCAAAAAGATTCGTATCTGAGCCAAAGACAAATCAGAGATGCTCGCATGATGATTGACCCTATCATCAAAAGGGATTTTTGCAGTGAGTTGTAAAAGTTGTTGTTCCTCTTGTTCATTTGCTTTTGCAGTTGAGGACATTCTTCTCACATAATAGGCTTTATCTGAGTTATTGCTAAGTGTTTTGTTCACTTTATATGGTCTAGCTTCTCCACCTGCACACCACACCACCAAAAAATGCCGTCCCTCTATCGTACAAGGTTCAACCACTGGAAAATACGTAGGTGTGATTTTATGGCAGAGTTGATGGAGTTCTTGTTGGATTTTATCAAGCTCATTTATATCCAAGCCTTTTGGAGGCAAAATAGCTCTACCATCTTTTTCAGCAATACCGATGATAAGATACCCACCTCCCCAATTGTTCACATCATTTGCAAAAGCACAAATAGTATGAAGGATAATCTCAGGATTCCATCCTTCTTTGAACTCTATCCTCTCCCACTCTACTGTTGAACCATTTATAAGTTGGTTTATATTTATTGGTAGTGGCATTGGCTACCCCCTAACCCCCAGAGCTTACCCCCAGAGCTTACCCCCAGAGTAACAAAATCAATATTTATCATACATCACTCCAAATATCCAAATTTTCCCATCCATCGACAAATCCCATCGCTTTTTTATCTACTTGAGGATGAGTGGCTAATAAGTTTTTGATTTCTACTACAAAATCAACCTCTTCACCGATACTGTCAAAAAGATATTTGATGACACTAAGAGCAAAAAATATAGATGAGTTATTGTCGAACTCTTTATCTTCATATATAAGTTCATCATCTTTTTCTTCTTTAAATTTACTTTTTGTGATTTTTCGTAAAGGGTCAAATAAATGGTTATTTGATGGAATCGCAAATGGTACTCTTAGTTCTTTATTCCATACTCTTGAATGATGAGCACAAATATTTCTGATGATTGTT
>JAGYNS010000062.1 GCA_018399655.1 Campylobacterales bacterium | reverse complement strand
TTGTAGTAATATAAGGTATAGTACCCCAAAATGTCAAGACAACTTTTTAAAAAATCTTATTCTCTTCAGCACCTGTTACTCTATGCTACACTTTCAGACTTGATAGTGTAATTTTCCTTATTTTGTTTAAGTGATTCATAGTACACTTTCATAGGTTTTTTATAGTCCAGAGTTTCATGGAATCTTCTATGATTATAAAAGTTGATATACTCTTTCACATCACTTTTAAGAGTTGATACTCTATCATACTCATTGAGATAAATTTTCTCTACCTTTGCGCTTCGCCAGAATCTTTCGATACAGATATTATCAACTGATCTTCCAGTTCCATTCATAGATATAGTGATACCATTTTGCTTTAAATAATCAGTATGGATATAGCTTGTATACTGACTTCCTTGATCTGTATTAAATATCTCTGGTTTAAGATGTAGAGATAATGCTTCATTTAATACACTCATCACAAGATCTGTATCCATGGTATTCGATATTCTCCAAGATAGCACTGCTTTAGAGTACCAATCTATAATGGCTGCAAGATATACAAATCCCCCTTTGATACGGATATAGGTAATATCTGTAGACCATATCTGGTTCACTCTTGTTATCTCTATGTTTTTCAGCTTGTATGAATGAATCGGATGCTCTTTATTCCCTTTACTTGTATTGTAAGGTGATCTAACTGCTAATACAGCTCTTAATCCCATCTCTTGGCGATATTTATGCACAGTGTTAGGCGATACTGTAAAACCATCTTCTAACAACTGTCTATGTACTTTTAGATACCCATATATTGGTATTTCATTGTAGATAGTCTGTATCTGGTTTTTTATAAATTTATTGTGGAAAATTAATTCAGAGTTAAAATTACTGTGTCACTGGAAAACTGCTTGGGTTTAGGTGAGAAAGTTAAGTTATAATAGATATTATAGCTAAAAGTCCATATCTAAAGGCTTTATAGAGCATATTTTATTAAGAAAATTTCATAAAAAATGACTTAAAAAAATGTGCCAAGAGGCTTGAGGGTCTTAAGGAAATATATGCTTCTAAAAGTTTATTGAGTACAGTTTTTGAGTAATTAATGTGCGAAAGTTAAATATAAAGAAACTTATTGGTAAACTTACACTTATGATTGGTTATTTTATCTCTACTATACTATTGTTTGGTTCACTTTTTGCTCAAAACACTTTTGAAGACTCTTTTATTACTCAGTATGAATATGGGAAAATGCTTTATCAAAACCCTCGTGGGATAAGCTGTAGTGAGTGTCATGGGAGTGATGCGAAAGGGAAAACTATCGTTTCATTTACCCATATAAAAAATAAAAAAAAGTTCAACTGCATTTTGCGTACAAAAGATATTACCAATATCACCTATGAGAAGTTTTTGCAAAATCTTGATCCAAAGCTTGAGAAACCAACGCCAACTTTTACCAAAGAGCAGGTGTGTGAAAAACTTCTTTTTGGAAATACAATGCCCACATATTTTTTAACTCCAGAGGAGCTAAAATCTATCTTTTTTTATCTTACAAACAAGGACAAATATGAATAGATCATTTCTTATGGTTTCAGGAGACAAAGAGAAACATCTTGATAAGCTTGATAGTCTCACAACAGATTTTGCTACCGTCAATCTTGAAGATGCAGTTCACGATAAAGAGTTTGCTAGAAATCTAGTGGTTCTTAAGCTTCAAAATAGAGACAACAGTGATGTTATCGTTCGGGTCAATTCTCTTGATAGTTGTGGGAAAGAAGATATTAAAGCGATCAACAAACTCAAACCTTATGGGATCCGTATTCCAAAAGTGAGTTCACTTGAAGATGTAAAATTAGCATTAGAGCTTATCGATAAAGAGATTCAAGTGCATCTTACTATTGAGACCAAAGAGGCTTTTGAACTTCTTCCAAAGCTGAAGATTGATCCTAGAGTTACTATGGTGTTTTTGGGTATTTTAGATCTTTTGGAATCTTTGGAGTTGCCTCAAAGTTTACTCCAGCTTGATAACCCAACCATAGATTATATTTTAAGTAAATTTTTAATTCAGAGTAAAACCGCTGGACTTCATCCTGTATCTTTTATCTATCAAGAGTATAAGGACCTTGAGACTTTTAGAAAATGGTGTATAAAGGAAAAAATGATGGGGTTCGTCTCAAAAGGGTGTACAAGTCCTGGGCAAGTAGAAGTGGTCAATGAAATTTTTGGAACCACTGCCGAGCATATCAAAAGAGCCATTTACATCAAAGAGATATTTGAAAATAACAAAGCAAAAGGGATCACAGGCTTTAGTGATGAGAAATATGGTTTTATCGATGAGCCTATTTATAAAGATGCCCTTTTGATTTTAAGGAGATACCAATGAAGCTCCTTATTATAGAAGATGATGAAAATATCATATCTTTTCTAAAAAGGGGGTTTGAAGAGGAAGGATACACGGTAGAAACTGCTACTGATGGGGAAGATGGAGAGTATCTTGCCACACAAAACTCTTATGATGTGATTATCCTTGATTGGATGCTTCCATATAAAAACGGTATAGAGATATTGCAAAGTATCAAAAAGAATAATATCCCAACTCCCACTATTATGCTTACTGCAAAAAGTGAGATTGATGATAAAGTACTAGGGCTTACAACTGGAGCTGATGATTATATGAGCAAACCTTTTAGTTTTAAAGAGTTGCAAGCTAGAGTTTTAGCACTATACAGGCGATCTGTTAGCTTAGGAAACAACACCATAACCATTCAAGATATCACTATAGATATCGATAAAAAAGAGGTATCTAAAAATGGTGAACCTCTTAAGCTCACCCAAAAAGAGTATGAATTATTGCTTTTTTTAGTCAAAAATAAAAATGCTCTTGTCTCAAATCAAATGATTCAAGAACAGCTATGGAATGAAGAGGAGTTTATCAATAGCAATGTGATCCAAGTAACCATTTATAATCTTCGAAAAAAAATAGGGAAAGATCTTATCTCTAGCTCTAGAGGTTTGGGGTATAGGCTTGAAGTTTAGATTTAAAAGTATCAAAACAAAACTTTTAGTATGGTTTGGTGCAGTTACTATTTTAGTGCTTATTATTTTTAATATCACTATTTATAAATTTTTAGAAGAGAATACCAAACTAAGCATCCAAAATAAGCTCTATGATAAAGCAGTATTTATCAATAAAAGTATCCTACTAGGGATACCTATTAATGAACTTTTAAAAGATCCAGAGTTAGCTGGGGTAGATGTAGCTATATTTAAAGATAAAAAAGTGATATTTCAAAAAGGGGAAACAAATCTTTCCCAATTTTCTCAGTTTTTAGAAAATGAGGAGTCATTTTTTGTATTTCGTCAAGGGGTGAGTTTAAATGGTTTGTATGTTTTAAATATTACCAGCCCATTTAAAGGGGCTATTTTATTTTATGAACACCAAATTGATGAAAAAATCGATGATGATCTCAAAGATATTAAAACGATTCTATTTACCCTAGAGCCTATTTTACTTTTTATTTTGATATTTATGGCAAGTAAACTTATAGATAAGGTATTAAAATCGATTAAAAAGATTACTGATACTGCAAATGATATCTATGTCAATGACTTAGGAAAAGAGATACCAAAAGCAAAATATAGTGATGAGATTCAAGATCTTGTCAATGCCTTTAATAAAATGATCAAACGACTCAAAAGTGGGGTGGAGACTTTAGAACAGTTCAACAGTGATGTTTCCCATGAGCTAAAAACTCCACTTACCGTTATTAAAGGGGAGATTGAAGTTACTTTAAATAAACCTAGAGAGTCTACATACTACGAAAACTCTTTAAAAACCATAGAAAAAGAGACTATCTCTATTCAAAAAATAGTAGACAATCTTTTACTTTTAACGAAATACAATCATGAAAATATACGGCAAACTTTTCAACCTGTTGAGCTTCATTCTATTATTATTTCAATACTAGAAAAACTATCACATGCTATCAAAGAGAAAAATATTCAAGTTGATATTGCACAACTTGAACCGTTGGAGTTTGAGGGGAACCCTACTTTGATATATTCAATTTTTTCCAATATTATTGACAATGCCATTAAATATAGCAAAAGCAATAGCACCATAACAATATGGCTTCAAGAAGATGATGACAAAATAATATTTATAGTGCAAGATCAAGGGATAGGGATAGATGAGGAGTTTTTAGATAAAGTTACTGATCGATTTTATAGAGCTGATCCTTCACGAAATAAAAAGATAAAAGGGTTTGGACTTGGACTTTCCATTGTGAAAAACAGTATCGCTTTACATAATGGAACTTTGCATATAGAATCAAAACTCAATCAAGGGACAAAAGTAACCGTAAAACTTTAGTTATCATTTAAACAATCCTTAAACTTAACTTGGATAAAATTCGCGTTTATAATTTACTACAAGGAAACACAATGCTAAAAGGTATACTTAGAGATAGTATCGCAAAACAATCTACAAAACAGTTGAGACGAGATGGTTATCTAATTGCCAACATTTACGGAAAAGGGATGGAAAATGTAAATGCTGCTTTTATGGTTAATGACTATATCCGATTTTTAAAAGCAAAAGAGACAGTTGCATTTGATATTGAAGTATCAGGAAACACATATAAAGTTGTGGTACAAGAGTACCAAAAAGATCCTGTAACTTCACAACTTATCCATGTTGATCTTATGGTGGCTCAGCCAAATGTAAGAGCTACATATAAAGTGCCTGTTACAACTTCAGGAACTCCAAAAGGACTTAAAAACAAAGGTCTTTTAGCGTTTCATAGAGATAGAGTTGCTGTAAAATGTACGATAGAAAACTTGCCAGAGTCTTTCCACTTTGATGTGACAGAATTAGATACTGGAGACAACTATTTAGTAAGAGATATAAAACTTCCAGAAGGTGTTGAGTGTTTCTTAGATCCACGAGTGCCAGTTGTTGGTGTGATTAAAGCAAAATAATGTATCTGATCGCCGGACTTGGTAATCCAGGTGATAAATATACATTTACACGGCACAATATTGGTTTTTTGATCATTGATGCAATGATCAAAAGCCATAGTGTCACTTCTATAAATAATAAAAACTTTCAAGCTATCGCGTATAAATCTTCTTCAAATATTTTTGTCAAACCTCAAACATTTATGAACAACTCTGGGGAATCGATCCAAAAAATATCCCACTACTATAAAATACCCAATGAAAAAATTATCATAATTCATGATGATATTGATTTGCAATTTGGAGCACTCAAGTTTAAAATAGGAGGAGGCCATGGGGGACATAATGGTTTACGCTCCATCGATGAACATATTGGCAAGGACTATATAAGAGTTCGCATAGGTATTGGAAAGCCAGAACTTAAAGAGGATGTGATCCACTTCGTACTCTCAAACTTTTTTAAAAAAGAGTTAGAGGTGTTGTTGGAGAGTTTTCCACATATTTTACAATCAATTGAAGCACTTCAAACAAAACCTTTCAATGAGGTAAAATCACTTTTTAGTCAAAAAAGGATAACTCTATGAGCATCCTGACAAAATACCTTTTAACAAAGTATTTAAAATATTTTATTATCATTCTTATCTCTTTGGAGATCTTTTTTGTGGGGATTGATATTCTTCAAAATCTTAAAAAACTGCCAAACTCTGCAAACTTGCAAATTTTGTATGTGATCTACAACTTCTTTTATACATTGAGTATCACTTTACCTATATCTTTGGTATTTGGATGGATTGTGACCCTTACCTCTTTTGTCAAAAATAATGAACTGGTGAGCTTTTATGCTTTAAGTATCTCCTCATGGGATATTCTCAAACCTATTTTATCTATTTCAATATTTATCACCTTTGTCCTTATAGGGCTTCAGATGACCCCTCTTGCGTACTCTGTTGAGAAAAAAGATAAAATCCTTAAAAGTGAGCACTTTATCAATGAAAAGAGTAATATATTTTTAAAATACAATGAGTATTTTGTCTATTTTAGCAAGCTTTATCCACTTGAAAAAAGAGCAGAAGATATACGAATTTTCAAAACTACACACAATGATATAGTAGAGGTAATTGAGGCAAAAAAAGCATACTATCAAAACAACCGCTGGTATGTCATAGATGCAAAAATCATACAAAAACCTCAAAGTATCAAGTGGGATGATTCAAAACTTACCGTATATCATGAAAAGTTTCTACATACTTTAGAGGGGTTTGAACCAAATATTATCAACAATGTATACAAAGCAAAAGTGCAGTTCTCAATCATCGATGCAGTTCGTACTATTTTGTTATTGCAAGATCAAGATTTCAATACAAGTAAAATAAAGGCTATTCTTTATTCACAAATTATTATCCCATTTTTTGCAATCCCTTTAATGGTACTTATATTTCTCTATACCCAACCAAGTAGCCGTTTTTTTAATACTGCTACTTTTTTATCACTATCTATTTTTGGAACGCTTATTATTTGGGGGATTTTATTTTTCTTACAAAAACTCTCTTTAGGAGGAGTTGTATTGCCTGAGATTGCATTGGTGCTGCCAATGATTGTACTTATCATTGCAACCATATTTCTTTATAGTAAAAAGGTGAATCAATGAAAATAAAAGCCTATGGAGTTGGCCTCTATAAAAAAGAGCATAATGCAATCTATATTTTGCTATGTAAAGCGATGAATAGCAAACAAAAATGGGGCTTTTTAAAAGGGGGAGCCTATGAGAACGAGACACCAAAACAAACTGCCCTTAGGGAGTTTCAAGAAGAATCTGGGATCTGTTTGACAACTCCATTTTTAGAAAAATATTTTGAACAAAAAAATGAAACCAAAGATGTTGGTGTTTTTTTAGCAAATTATGCTAAAATAAAAGGGATTGAAAAATATTTTCACAGTGGGGAGTTGCGTGAGCAATATCTCTCTTTGGAAAATAGCCAAGCAAAATTTTTTGATATAGAACATCTACCAAAGATCAAATCAAAACAAGTAAATCTTGTAAAGGATGTTGTTACTTATCTAAAAAGGAGATAAAATGGCTTCTATAAAAATTTTAGGAGCATTTGGTGGAAAAGCAAATGGGATGGATCTTACTTCACTTCAAATTTCACCAAATAGTGTAATAGATGCTGGAAATCTTATCGATGCTTTAGGAAGTGATGTCCAAAATATTGATAATGTATTTATAACCCACGCTCACTTAGATCACTTAGTAGATATCCCATTTTTGATTGATGACACTTTTTCTCTTCGAAAAACCCCTTTAAAAATCTATGGGCGAAAAGAGAACTTAAACCATCTTAAAAACCATATCCTTAACTGGGACATTTGGCCTGATTTTTCCCAAATACCTTTGATAGACTCTGATCATAAGGCGGTTGAGTTTATAGAAATTGAACTTGATAAAACCCTCCAGTTTGATCAATTTGATATAACCGCTATTGCGAATAACCATACATCCTCTAGCAATGGATATATCATATCAAAACACGATAGTTCTATTTTATTTACCTCCGATACCTATTGTTGTGATAGTTTATGGCACAGGGTCAATAGCGATCTTCGTATCTCCACAGTGATCATCGATGTATCATTCCCCTCTCAATATGAGAAATTGGCTCATGATAGCAAACACCTAACACCCAAGCTTTTAAAACAAGAGCTTCAAAAGCTACAACGGGATGATGTGACTATCCATATCAATCATCTAAAACCCTATTTTAAAAATGAGCTCATTGAGCAAATATATAGCAATGAACTTCTTTTAAATAATGGTTCTATTTTACAATCTCAAGATATAGTAGAATTTTAAGGAAAATCATGGATACACAACAAAAAGAGCAAACATACTATATAGAGCAACTCAATGAGATAGGCTACTTGCTAAGCGTTGAGAAAGACTTTCATGTGGTGATGGAAAAGATTTTAACCACTGCAAAGAAACTCTCCAATGCAGATGCAGGAACATTTTATCTTATGAGAGATGATAATAAGTTTTTAGAATTTACAGCCGTTCAAACAGATTCACTAAAATTAAATCTTTCAAAAGCCCAGGGAAATCTTCCATGGCCTAATCTTCCTTTATATAAAGAAAATGGGGATGAAAATGATATCAATATCTCAGCATTTTGTGCTTTAAAAGATAGACTGGTCAATGTAAAAGATGTATATGATTCTACTGAGTTTGATTTTGAGGGTCCACGGGCTTTTGATAAGGCATCAGGATATCGAACCAAATCTATGCTTGTAGTTCCAATGAGAGACCATGATAGTAATGTAATTGGTGTACTACAACTTATTAATAAACAAGATAAAAATGGAAAAACTATACCATTTAATAGCTCTGATGAAAAGCTCATTTTATCACTCTCTTCGCAAGCCGCAATGTCTATCACCCAACAAAGGCTAGTGCATGATTTAGAAAACCTTTTAGACTCTTTTATACAAGCGATCGCTACGGCTATTGGGGAAAAATCAAAATATACCCAAGGTCATATCAATAGAGTGTCCGAAATAGCTTTAGATATCGCTCACGC
>JAGYNS010000061.1 GCA_018399655.1 Campylobacterales bacterium | reverse complement strand
TTCTTTCAATCTATGAGTTGAGCTTGCTTGTGTACGGAAAAAATCGAGCAATGGTTTTTGAGTGAGAATAATAAATATCATAAACATAGTAGCCCAAAAAGCACTAAGCTCTGGGGAGAGTCGCTCTACTGTTAAAAGCCATACAAGTACTACTACAGGCAGAAGATAATGCAGCCCAGATTTGACAGTTTCACCTACTTTTGGAAGTTCTGTTATCTCTTCTGTTGGCAAGTCAGGAACTTTTGAAGCGTAATATAATAAAAGGATATAGGAGATAAAAAGAAGCCCCATTATCATATACATAGTATACGCTCCAGCAATGCTCTTAATAAATCCTACAAGTGGTGGAAGTACAAATACCAAAAGACCCAAAACAATAATGACACTAAGCACCCCTATAAATTTTGCCATCTTTTCCATTTTGTGTGGTCGTGGAAGTCCTTGCATTCCAGCTTTCATCGCTTCAAGATGGACAATATAAATAAGAGCGATATACGCAATCATCGCAGGTAAAAAAGCGTGTTTAATCACCTCAATAAAAGGGATCCCCACATATTCCACCATCAAAAAGGCAGCAGCTCCCATAATAGGAGGGGTAAGCTGCCCATTGGTTGAGCTTGCTACTTCTATGGCTCCTGATTTTTCTTTGGAAAAGCCAACCTTTTTCATCAAAGGGATTGTAAAAGTTCCAGTGGTAACCACATTGGCTATAGAGCTTCCTGAGATCATCCCTGTCATAGCACTTGAGACCACCGCAGCTTTTGCTGGACCTCCACGAAAATGTCCCATCAGAGAAAATGCTACTCGAATAAAATAGTTTCCAGCTCCAGCTCGCTCTAAAAGTGCCCCAAAAAGGACAAATAAAAACACCATAGTAGCAGAGACTCCAATAGCTATCCCAAAAGCTCCCTCAGTGGTGATCCACATGTGAGAGATGATTTTCCCTACAGAGGAGCCATCATAATTCCCTGCACCAAAATAGGCATAAATAAGTGCTAAAATAGCAATAACTGCAAGGGGAGGTCCTAAAGAACGCCTAGTAGCCTCAATAAGTAAAACTATCCCAATAATACTTGTCACATAGTCCATCTGATTTGGGACACCTAGTCTCATCTCAAAAGCCAGAGAATCAAACACTTGAGCATAGATAAGATACACAATAGATATAACAATAAGTATCCCCATCACCCAATCAAGTATCGGAATATAGTGTTTTGGTGAAGACTTCAAAGGAAGATAACACAAAAACGCTAGAAACCCTGCAAAAATAAGGTGGATTCGCTTGACAACATCAGAGTTGATCCATGGAGTAAATTCAAGTACAAGTGGTGATGAAACATAGAGCTGAAAAAGTGACCACGATATTGCAACTGCTAAAATAAAATTTGCTACATAGGGGTTTGATGGTTCCCTAGCACCTGTTTCTACCTCATGTGCTATCTCATCTGCAGAGAGATTTGGGGAGTCTTTTTTGTCGTACATACTGCTTCCTTGTAAATAAATTTTTACAAAAGAGCAGTAGTGCTCTTTTGATTAAAAGTGAAGTGGGGTTACTTTATAAGTCCCACCTCTTTGTAGTATTTTTTTGCACCTGCGTGAAGTGGAGCTGAAAGAGAGTCTTTTACCATCTCCTCTTTTTTTAAGTTTGCAAATGCTGGATGAAGTTTTTTAAATGCTTCAAAGTTTTCAAATACCGCTTTTACAAGAGTATAGATAGCTTTTTCAGATACTTTTGCTGAACTTACAAGAGTTGCTCCTACACCAAATGTGGTTGCATCTTCAGGATTTCCATTGTACATCCCACCTGGAATCGTTGCTTTTCTATAAAATGGATTCTCATCGATCAGTTTTTTGATCTCTTTATCATAAACATTTACAACTCTTGATTCACAAGTAGTTGTTGCTTCTTTTATAGCTCCACTTGGATGTCCTACAACATATATCATCGCATCAATTTTATTATCACACAATGCTTTTGCCATCTCGGCAGCTTTAAGCTCTGCTGCTACTTTAAAAGTTGATCTATCCCAACCTTTCTCTTTCATCACAAGCTCCATTGTTCCTCTTTGTCCAGAACCTGGATTTCCTATATTGATCCTTTTATCTTTAAAGTCTTCAATCTCTTTGATCCCACTATCAGCTCTTGCAACTACTGTAAATGGTTCTGGGTGAAGTGAAAATACTGCTCTTAAGTCTTTGTAAGCTCCTTGATCTTCAAATTTGCTTGTCCCATTGTAAGCGTGATACTGCCAATCTGATTGAGCGATACCAAGTTCAAGCTCTCCAGCTTTGATAGTATTAATATTATAAACAGAACCACCAGTTGACTCTACAGAACATCGAATTCCATGATCTTTTCTATCTTTATTTACAAGTCTACAAATAGACCCACCAGCTGGATAATACACCCCAGTAACACCACCTGTTCCAATTGTGATAAACTCATTTGCCATCGCTGGAACTGCTAGTAAACCAACCATTGCTGTTGAGATCAAACTTTTCTTAAACATATCTTCTCCTTTGTATGAATTAGATTATAATATTCTAAAATCACTTAAACTCTTTATAAATTACTTTTAAGTTGTTAAAATAATTATTTATTTTCAATCAGATGTGAAATAATGTAATAAAATTGATTTTGTCAAAAAATACAATAATGTCATTTATAAAACTTATGTTACAATATTGTAATTTTAATTTAAGGAGAATATAATATGCCATATGTCAAAGAGGTATTTGAATACCTAAAAAGAACAAGTCCATCTCAAACAGAGTTTTATCAAGCAGCCGAAGAGGTGCTTGAGTCATTGCGTCCTTTGATGGTAAAGTATCCAACATATAGAGACCATAAAATTATAGAGCGAATAGTTGAGCCTGAGCGACAGATACTTTTTAGAATTAATTGGGTTGATGATCAAGGGGAGATTCAAGTTAACAAAGGTTTTAGAATTGAGTTTAATTCAGCTTTGGGACCATACAAAGGGGGACTTCGTTTTCATCCAAGTGTAAATGCTGGGGTTATTAAGTTTTTAGGATTTGAGCAGATTTTTAAAAATGCCCTTACGGGACTTCAAATAGGTGGAGGAAAAGGGGGAAGTGACTTTGACCCTAAAGGAAAATCTGACAATGAGATTATGCGATTTTGTCAAGCCTTTATGAGTGAACTTTATCGTCATATAGGACCAAACACTGATGTACCAGCTGGAGATATAGGAGTAGGAGCTAGAGAGATTGGATATATGTTTGGTATGTATAAAAAACTTGCCAATAGATACGAGGGTGTCCTTACAGGAAAATCACTTAAATGGGGTGGATCACTTGTAAGAACTGAAGCTACAGGGTATGGAGCTGTTTATTTTGCAAAATATATGCTTGAAGATAGAGGTGAGAGTTTAGAGGGGAAACGATGTGTAGTCTCTGGAAGTGGAAATGTCTCTATTTATACTATTGAAAAACTTTATCATCTAGGGGCACTTCCTGTAACATGTAGTGACTCAAAGGGGATGATTATTGATGATGAGGGGATCGATCTGGAGCTTTTAAAAGAGCTTAAAGAGGTCAAAAGAGAGAGACTTACTGAGTATAAAAAATATAGACCAAATGCAAAATATATCCCTATTGAAGAGTATGAAGCGGGGACAAATGGGGTCTATGCCGTTCCATGCTACGCAGCATTTCCAAGTGCAACACAAAATGAACTCAATCTTAAAGATGCACAAAACCTTCTTAGCAATGGATGTGTTTGTGTAAGTGAGGGGGCAAATATGCCATCAACTCCAGAAGCGGTTAATCTGTTTGTTGAGAAGAAAATTTGTTATGGTCCAGGAAAAGCGGCCAATGCAGGTGGTGTTGCAACAAGTCAATTAGAGATGGCTCAAAATGCTTCTATGGTTAACTGGACATTTGAAGAGGTGGATGCAAAGCTTTCACAGATCATGAAAAATATTTTTGATACCGCAAGTACAACAGCAGCAGAATTTGGTGAACCTACAAACTTAGTATTGGGTGCCAATATTGCTGGATTTAAAAAAGTAGCTGATGCGATGATCGAGCAAGGGTTGGTATAAGTTTAACAACTTTCTTGAATAAATTATGTCATAATAAACCTACAGGAGTTTATTATGAAAGTATTACTAACAGGAAGCACTGGATATATAGGTAGAAGATTAAAACAAAAGCTTATCGATGATAGTGATATTCAGTTAAATCTTCTTGTAAGAAATGCAAAAAGTATCTCACCACAAGCTTGTAAAAATGCAAAGCTTATTGAGGGGGATACTTTCAACATCAAAGCTTTAGAAACAGCCCTAGAAGGTGTTGATACAGCCTATTATTTGATCCACTCACTAGGCAGTAAAGATTATAAAAACTTAGATAAAATATCTGCTCAAAACTTTATCGATGTAGCTGCAAAATGTGGGGTAAAGCGAGTTATTTACCTAGGGGGATTAGGGGTCAAAGATGAACATACAAGTAACCATCTTCTTAGCCGTCTTGAAACGGGCGAGGTACTAAGCTCAAATCCAACCGTACAAACCATATGGATACGAGCAGGGGTGATTATAGGTTCAGGAAGTGCTAGCTTTGAGATAGTAAGAAATCTTGTAGAAAAACTACCCGTGATGATTACTCCAAAGTGGGTTGAAACAAAAGCGCAACCAATCGCAGTAGATGATGTTTTGCAGTATCTACACCAAAGTATATATCTTCAGACGAAAAAGAGTATACAAATAGATATTGGTGCTGATGCTATGACTTACAAAGATATGATGCTAGAAACGGCACGAGCTTTGGGGCTTAAAAGATATCTTCTTCCAGTCCCTTTTATGAGTATCAATATCTCTTCATACTGGCTCAATCTTTTTACCCCAGTTCCATTTAATGTAGCCAAAGCACTCATAGAGGGTTTAAGCTCAGAAGTGGTGATACAAAATCACAATGCAAAAAAATATTTTCCTCAAATAGAACCTAGTGAGTATTATGAAGCTGTACAAAAAGCGGTCAAAGAGATTGAGCAAAATCAAGTGATAAGCAGATGGACTGATAGATGGGATAGAGTGTGGGAAAAAGAGCATACAAAAGAGTTTAGCGATGCAGTGTTTGTAGATAGAAAAGAGCTTAGTATCGCAGGAATTGATAAACGAAAAGTGTATGAGTCTTTTACCTCTTTAGGTGGGGAAAATGGCTGGTTTGATTTTGATTTTTTATGGGAGATGCGAGGTATTATAGACAAAATGCTAGGGGGCGTTGGGATCAATCGTGGCAGACGAAGCCAGTGTGATTTGCGTACGGGGGATTGTTTGGATTTTTGGAAGGTGGTTGATCTTCAAGAGGATGAAAGATTATTGCTTTTTGCTCAGATGAAAGTCCCTGGGCTTGCATGGCTTGAGTTTAAAATAGAAGATGATACCCTTATCCAATCTGCATACTTTTACCCAAAAGGGGTATGGGGAAGAGTTTATTGGTATATCCTTGTCCCTTTGCACTATTTTGTTTTTAAAAATCTTATTAGCTCAATAGTAAAAAAAGCAAAGGCTAAAAGCTAAATTTTGACTAAAATATTTGACAAAACAATTTAAAAAATGTATAATGACTAATATTTTATACATAAAGGTATAGCAGTGGAGTTTAATGAGTTAGCAAAAGAATTGGTGGTATTGCGAAAAAGCAAAAATATCTCTCAGCAAGCTATGGCAAAAGATCTTCATATCTCTAGAGCTACTATTAGCAATTTTGAAAATGGGAGTTGCTGTGATATTGGGTTAAAAAAAGTATTACAAATAATAGATTATTTAGGATATGAGATAACTCTCAAAGAAAAATCTTCTTTCCCAGTATTTGAGGATGTTGTAAATGGATAGTTTAAATATAAAAATAGATTTGCTTTAAGCTCAGCTTTGAGTGGAGTCCAACCAAAAGTTTTAGCAACAATTGAAGATAAAGCAACACTTAGAATAGATGATTATATTGTAAAGTCATGGGGAGATGAGTATCCAGAGTTGGCTTTAAATGAATATTATTGTATGAGTATAGTGCAAAAAGCAAAGGTTGCCGTGCCTGAATTTTTTATCTCAGAAGATGAAAAGCTTTTTATTATGAAACGATTTGACAAAGTAGATGATCGCTATATTGGATTTGAAGATATGTGTGTACTTATGGGGAAACAAAGAGATGATAAATACGAAGGAACTTGCGAACAAGTAGCCAAAACAATACAAACATTTGTCACTGCCAAACATAAAAAAGATGCTATGATGCAGTTTTTTAAAATGACCTATATAAATTATAGAGTTCAAAATGGTGATGCTCATCTGAAAAATTTTGGTTTGATTTATGATGGAATAGGGGATATAAGACTAGCTCCATCTTATGATGTGGTTTGTACAACTGCTTATATTCAAAATGATATTCCTGCCCTTTTGCTTCTTGGAAGTAAAAAATGGTGGGGAAGAAAATATCTTGAAAGATTTGGTATCCAAACTTGTGGTCTCACAAAAAAAGAGCTTGATAGTGCTATATTACAGTGTGAGAATGCCATACAAGAGGTAAAAAAGCAGATAGTTCAAAGGCTTGAGATTGAGCAAAATAGTGGCAAAGCAACACTTCTTCAAAAGCTAAATGAGGTGCTATGAATTGCCAAAAAAACCACCAATCGCTTTTACACTGGTATGATGGATTTGGTCGCCATGAATTACCATGGCGAAATAGTAGTGATGTGTACCATGTGTATATTAGTGAGATAATGCTCCAACAAACTCAAGTAAGCAGAGTCCAAGAGTATTTTTATCCAAATTTTTTAGAAAAATATCCCTGCTTAGAAAAGTTATCCCAAGCCAGTATCGATGAGGTATTGGTCAATTGGAGTGGGCTAGGGTACTATAGTAGAGCTAGAAATCTTCATAAAACTGCAAAGCTAACTGCTAAAAGTGGCTTGCCTACCATACAAAAAGAGCTTGAGAAGCTTCCAGGGATTGGACGATATACCGCAAGTGCTATTTGTAGCTTTGGATACAAACAGCCTGTAAGTGTAGTGGATACCAATATCGCTAGGGTACTGAAAAGATTTTTTGCACTTTCAGAGGTAAAAGATAAAGTGGTGTGGGAGTATGCCAACAGCTTTTTAAATCATAACGATCCCACCCATCACAATCTAGCCCTTATGGATCTAGGCTCACTTATTTGTACCCCAAAAGATCCAAAGTGCGATGAGTGTCCACTTACAAATTCCTGCAAAGGAAAAAGTGATCCTACAAAGTACACCCAAACCAAAAAAACACAATATGAAAACTTGGAACTTTTTTATGGAGTGTGTATTGAAAACAGTAAAATTGCGGTACAAAAATCAACCAATAAACTCTACCATGGGATGTATGAACTTCCAGTAGTTGATCCTATTGAGGAGGATTTTTTGGGAAGTTTTAAACACTCTTATACCAAATACCGCATCACAGTTAGTTTGTATAAAGTGGAAAATTTTATAGAGGAAGTTGAGTGGGTGGAGCTTGAAAAACTCTCCCAAATCCCCCTTTCATCAATGATGAAAAAAGCTTTGAAACTTTTGTAAACTATATTGTTACTACTCCCCATTTTTGATTAACCGTTGAAATAAAATATCTTCCAAATTTCTACTTGAATCTACTACGAGTAAAATATATACTTTTTTGTTTTCAATTTTATAAATTATTCTCCATCTTTGATAGATGATTTCTCTATACTTTAAAATTCCAATTTGTTGCAGTTCTGGTACGATTCTTTTTCGTTCAGGGAAATAGTATAGGTTATTGCACTCTTGTTTGATTGCAAAAAAGATATTTTTTGCTATATCTATGCTATTTGTTTTAATGTACTCTATAATTGTTTCCAAATCAAATTCGGCATTTTTTGTCCAAATAACTTCAAAATCCTCCATTAAAAATTATCCGAATAGTTTTTTCTCTAAATTTTCAAACATATCCTCTTGCGAAATAGTTCTTTTGTTTTCAATATCATTTTCACTTTGAACAATCAGTTTTAATAGACTTAAAGAGTTCTGCAAATTTTCATAGCTTTTTATATCTTGTATAACTGCTTTTGCTTCACCATTTTGTGTGATGATAATTGATCTTTGATTTTCATTTACATCATTTATCACATCCGCTGTTTTTGATTTTAAATAGCTAATAGGTTTTATCTCTTGGCTTAAATGCATTTTACTATCCTTTATGAGGTTGATGATATATTGTACTAAATTTAGATTTAATTTGGTATTAAATTCGATTTCATCTAGTTTTCTGAATTGGCGTTTGATATAATAAAATAAAACAATATAGTTTCTACTCCCCAAAAAGAACATTTTCTTTTTGGTTGATTATTTTTGAGGTGAAGTAGCTTACTATTGTAAGAGTCAATGCAGGTATAAGTAAAAGATACAGTATCAATACATCGGCTCTAAAATCCCAATAGGACTCAAAAAGCAGGCTACTTACTACATACGAACCAATGCTTCCTAGTAGTACCCCTAAGAGGCTTGCAACAAAAGAGATCAAACCAAACTCAATCAAAAAAGCGTGTTTGATGGTTTTGTT
>JAGYNS010000060.1 GCA_018399655.1 Campylobacterales bacterium | reverse complement strand
CAGCTCTGGTTTGGGACTCAAAATCGCCAAAGAGCTCGCACAAACAAAGCTAGGTGCTTCTCTTCGTGCCCACAGAGAGGGCATCTGGAGTGTGTTTAGCCTAAAACTACCACTACGTTAGCTCTTTTTCTCACTAGGTTCACACTCACCTACGAGTTTTGCCTCTGGCTTTCCAAAATAGTAGCCTTGTGAATAATCTACACCGAGTTCTAGTAACTTTTTTTGTACTGCTTCATTGTGTACATACTCGGCTACTACTTTTATATCGCTATTTTTGCAGATGAGCATGATTCCATCTACGATTATCTGGCTCTTTGTGTCTTCTACAATATTGCGGATAAACTGCCCATCTATTTTGAGATAATCTGGGTGAATCTCTAAGAGTCGTGAGAGATTAGAGTTTTCCGCTCCAAAATCATCTATGGCAAATTTAAATCCATGAGAGCGCAGAGTTTTTAGCTGCTGCATGGTCGTCCCACTATCGAATGCTTTTTTTGTGTATTTATAATAGCTTGCGGTCTTGCTTCCGTACCTAGAGCGACAGCAACATAAAGGTAGGCTTTTGGCTTATGAATGAGGCAGTCAAACAGATGCTTAATCTCGTTTGTTGACAAAACTCTTTCTCGCTCATTCTCTGGATCTTTGATAGAGATTTTTTGTAAAGGATTAATAAATCTTTCAAGCTCTTTAAACTCTTTGATGCCATAATTCACTACCGCTTTAAATGTTGCATGATAGCTATTTATGGATGCTTGTTTATAATCATTTTTAAAGCCTTTAAGCCAACTTTCTACAGCTTCTTTTGTTATATCTTCAACAGGCATCTTACCGAAATGTGGTTCAACCTTATTTTGATACTTATAAAGCGACTCTTTAAAAATATTTGGCTTCGCTCTACTCTCATAGTCTGCAAAATATTTATTTGCTACAGCATTAAGAGATATTTTTTTAACAGGTTTTCGTTTTTTAATAAAATCTGGTTCGTCACCATCCAACTTTATCTTGTTGATAGTTTCAATTCTTTTACGATTTGTAAAAGCTTCATTTATGTTATGTGACCCTAAACCAACTTTAATCCACTTCTTCTTACCATCTAAACTTTTATATGTAAACTCAAAGACACGATCTATAATAAACACCAGTGTATTTTTTAGACTTAATTCGCTTTGCCATTTGAAACTCCGTGCTACCCTATTGCTACCCTTTTCGCAAATTTTTAGCGATTTTGGTGCATTTTTATAGAGTTAATAATATCAGAGAATTCGTTCAAAACACCTTAAAATAGGGCTTTTATAGGTTTATGAAGTTTTATGAATTTTATAGTTTCAATGATTATCTATCATTAAAACCATATTATTTATATCCTCTAAAAAGCCTTATTCAAAAGCCACTCGTTTCTCTAGATCTATATTTTTTTTATCAATAAGTATACAGTTGATTTTATTTATTTTTTGTAAAAGAAATGTTTTTTAAAAAATCATACTCTTTTATGAGATTTTCTATACGCTTTTTTGACATATTTTTCTCGACTAAATGCTGCATGAGAATATACATATTTACAACAAGCTTTTGTCCTAAAGAGCTTTTTAGTAGTGTTTTGAAGTGATATTTCATACTTTTTGGCATATAGCGTTCTAAGAGCTCATCTTCTATACTTAAAACTGTACGAACACTCCCATTTTGTCCCTGTCGTCCAGCTCGTCCAAAGAGTTGCAAATCTACACGACGTGACTCATTTCTCTCAGTTACTACTACATGAAGGCCACCAAGTCTGTTACACTCTTCAGAGATATGAATATCTGTTCCCCGTCCTGCCATGTTTGTAGCGATTGTAATAGCCCCTATCTCGCCTGCATTTTGAACTATTGTTGCTTCTTCTTCATGGTTGAGTGCATGGAGCACCTGAGGTCTTAAGCCTTGTGTCACAAGTTTTTTTTCCAGTGCATCTGCTTCACTAATACTTCTAACACCAACTAAAACAGGACGATTTTTTTTATGTATGTTCTGCACCTCTTGCGATACCTTTCGCCACTTCTCTTCTTTATTGAGAAGTATAATGTCTTCAAAAATTTCTATTTTTTTTTCTACTCTTTGTGGAATTTTTATAATATGAAGGTGATAAATTTGCCAAAGCTCTTTTGAAATATTTTGCAGTGTTCCACTCATGCCGCAGATAGTCTCATAGAGTCTAAAGAATCTCTGAAAACTCATTTTAATGTTTGTCTTTGTAGGTTTTGTAAGTACAAGACCCTCTTTTGCTTCTACTGCTTGATGCAACCCTCCACTCCAAGAGCGATTCGGCATCAACCTCCCTGTTTTTTCATCTACTATAACTATTTTTTCATTGACAACGACATACTGCTTGTTACAATGATAAAACTCTTTTGATAAAAGTGCTTGACGAACAATGTACTTCAGCCGATATTCCACTTTCCACGAGAGAGGAAAATGCTCTTTAAATCTATTTATATAATCCAAACCTCGCTTAGTAAGCTCAACTGTATGGTAGGTTTTATGAAGAAGGTAATGCTCTTTTACTTTCATTGATGCCACTATTTTATGTGCCTCTTTTGTTGCACTGCTGAGATCTGCATCATCGACTTGCATAGAGATTATAAGTGGTGTAATTGCCTCATCTGCAAGTACACTATCAGCTTCATCTATAATGACACTTGCAAGTGGAGGGACAACTCTTTGTACCTGCTTATTTAGGAGTTTATCTATAAGTCCTTTTGTGCTATCTTCTGCATACTCCACCTTTAGATTATCTTTAAGATAGTCTGCCAAAATTTCACCACTTGTTGCATAAAGAACATTTTTTGCATAGTTTTTCTTTCTCTCTTCATCTTGCATATCTCCTGTAATATAGCCCACACTCACACCAGCTCTCTCATAAAACTCTCGAAGCAAAAGAGCATCGCGTTTTGCAAGATATTCATTTGAAGTAATGATGTGACATGGCTTTCCTCTCCAGCTCAGTACTGCAACTGCTAAAGAAGCGGTAAGTGTCTTTCCTTCTCCTGTAGACATCTCTATAATGTTTCCACCATACATTGCTAATGCACCCATAATTTGTACACCATAAGGCCTTTTTTCTAAGACTCGAAAAGATAACTCACAGAGAAGAGAAAAAGAGAGTTGTAGCTCCTGCTCGTTTTCTCTTTTTCTTAAAAATATTGCTTTTTGTTGCTGAAGTTTTTTACTTAGCTCCTCATCACTCAATTGTTGCCAAACAAAAGAGTCTTCATAAATTTTATTCGCTTGAATATGGAGTTTTTTAGGGCTGATTTGTAGCTTTTTAAGTACACCTCTGAGGCTATGAGAAAGAGAGTCAAAGTCCTTATAAAGTGCTTTTTTTTCTTTCACAGTTGATATCTCTTTTGAAGTAGCTGTCGTAGGAATCTCACCATCTGAACACTTAAAGGCTTAGGTGCTGTTGTGATTTTTAAAATTCCCATCCTATCTTCATAAAGTAAATGAGCATTTTCATCTGGAGGAATAGAAGCAATAACTTTAAAAAAAGACTCCTTTGTTTTTACACCATTTTTGTCACCCTCCTGTATGCTAATATCCCCGCCACCCAACATTCCCAAAGCAGCTGATGGAAGCTCATATTGCTCATGTGGGATAACATTGAGTCTCTCTACTTGTAATGTTTTTGAAGCAATTCCATAGAGTTTTATTTCAGACTTAAAAAGCTCTTCATTAAAGAGTTGTGAAGCTTTTTCTTGAGTTATAACTCCAACAAACTCATAACTACTATCGTCTATTATTTTCCCTAAAAGCTCTCTTCTTTTAATAAGCCAGCCTTTGCGCTTGTTAATGCCCTCAGATATAAACAGACCAGAGCCCTCCGAAACTATGACTAAATCTTTTGCTTTTCCTTCTAAAAATTTTAGCTTCTCTTGGAGCAACTCAACTCTCTTTTCTATAGGTTTAAGATTAGCAATATTATCTTCACTCGCTTCGAGTCGCATCGCTTTTGTCTCCAAAATCATTGCTTGTGTTTGCTCAATTTCAAAAAAAATTTCTCTGTTTTCTAAACTTGCTATTTTGCTTCCTTTTTCTAATCTTTGTACCTCTTTTACATATATATCTCGAATATATCCTTCATTTGGGGAGTAAACATTTAAAGAAGATCTGCTTTGTACAATACCACTTGCCTTAATGGAATCATCAAAAGGCACAAAGCCAAAAGTAAGTATAACAAAAGTTGCAAAGAGTGTACTCACACCAATAGCTCGCGTACGCTGTACTTGGACTTCAGAGTCTTTTAGCAAATACTTCATAGCACTATAAAGCGGTTTTAATACCCACATAAACAGAGATATCAAAACGACAACAACACCTAGTAAGAACCACTGATCAGCTACAAAAACTGCGATAAGAAGTGCGACGATAAACTTATACACCATACTTAAAACCGCATAAGTTGCTAGCCAAAAACTCTCAACACCTGCATCTGAGGGAGTAAAGGCATTTTTAACCCCAAAAAGATACTTCTTAATCCAAAAGTACCACTGCTCACGCGACCTTTGGTAAAGGTTTGGTATTTCTAAAAGATCAGATAAAATATAGTAAGAGTCAAACTTTAAAAGTGGATTTCCATTAAAAAAAATACTCGATACTGCGCCTATAATCATAATGTTAAATGCGATTGAATTAATAGCACCTGCTCCAGTATTCGCCCAAATAATAACACAAACAAATGCAACAAAAAGCTCTACAATCATTCCAGCAGCACCAACAAGAGCTCTTTGATACTTATTCTGAAAAGACCAACTATTACTTGCATCCATATATGGAAGAGGTGCAAGAACTATAAACATGACTCCCATCGTAGTGACGTTTCCACCAAATTTTCGCACCATCATAGCATGTCCAAACTCATGAAAAACCTTAAGTATCACAAGTCCAATATATAAAAAAACAATGTTGTTTGGTGAAAGTATTCCCTGTCCTTGAGCAGAAAAACTTTCAAAATTTTGTGCAATAAGAATAAGTGAATAAATAAAAAGTGCTATCCAAACAAATGCAAACTTTTTGCTTAAAAAAAACTCTATAAATGCACTCTTCTCTTCGAGCCACTCTCTAGGATTCCAAAGTGGTATACGAATAAATAAAAAACTCGCCAATTTTCCTTTGATTTCTTTATGCTTATGCTCTGTGGCACGCTTAAACATACTTTCACTATCAGCTCTATTTTTAAAGTAGAGTAGATTGTTTCCATGAAGTTGACTCAGAAGATTGACTATCTCATCTTGTGTTGGAGTAACTTCAGGGTTTTGTTCAAGGTACTCCAACCAAATCTGCTCTACACTCTTTTTGATTGTGAGCTTCGACAAAAAACGATATGCCTCTGGAGTAATCTTAAAAAACTTACTACTAAACTTGTCGTGAAGTACATACCAAGTTTTTCTTCTATAGTACTGCTTTTGAATCTCTATACTACTAAGCAGTGAAACTCTTAGTTCAGAAACAAAATGCCATGACTCACTAAAAACATTATCACTCATAAAACACTACCCTTAAATCCAAAAATAGATTCGTAAAAAATCCATAGTAGAGTGGGTAATAATCCATATTATTTTTCTTGGTCCGACATTTATCTTTGCTATACCACTCATTCCTGGTCTCCACCATGACTCTAGTTCTTGAAGTGATTTCGCCTTGAGAACAAAAATATTTCCATTTGCACCATCAACTTGTGCCAAAGGAATAATATTTGTCACCTCTATAGCATAGTAAGTATCAGGTTTACTGAGGAGTTTTAACTCCCCCTGATCGTGAATGTTTATCTCATCGATAAACTTTTCACTAAGTTTAAACTTAATGAATATATCATTAGCATTAGCAATTTTAAGGAGCATATCACCTTTTGAGACAGGAGAGGAAAGAAGCTCTTTTTTGTCGCCCTCAACTATAAAGCCATCAAATGGTGCTTTTATTTTTGAATGAGAAAGATAATACTCTACTTTTTTGAGTGCTGCATTTGCTTGGTTTACCTTAGCAATAGCAATGTTCATATCGGCAAGTTCACTTCTTGCTCTTGCTTTTTCTGCCTCTCTTGAATAGCGAATAACATCCGATTCCATCTCTAGCTTTTTTAAAAGAAGCTCCTCTTCATCAAGCTCTATAACCGTCTCACCTTTAGCCACAAAGTCACCGGGATAATAGTTGACACTTTTAACAAAACTGTCATAAGGGGCTTGAATATAAGAGATGTTATCTGTATCGAGTGTAGCACTCACCTCTATTTTATAGTCCCACTCAAAAAAGAGAGAGTAGAACAATAACAAAGAGAGTACAACTCCTATAAATTTTGCAAAGCTATTTTCACTGCCAAAAAATGATATGAGTGTATTTTTCGCTCCATCTGCTATACGTTCTCCTAGCCATTTATCTCTTTCATAAAGATCAAAAAGCCAAACATTAAGTTGCATAATTGCAAGCTTGAGGAGTGTTATCTCCTTCTCACTAAAATCTACATCCTCTTTTTCTAATGTTACAACACCATAAATTTTCTCTTCATAAACTATAGGTATAGAGACAATGCCACTCAAAGAGTTAGCTTTTGCATACTCTTCATGTGCAAGTATTACTATATTTTGCTCTTGTGTAAGTGGATAAGCTATAACTCTTTCTTGATCAGAACACTCCTCGTAAATATTTTGGAGTTTTTTGATGAGACTACTTTTAGCATCAAACTTTTCTAGATGTGAAATAGCAACACTGTTTACATACTCATTTGTTTTCCATCCAATACTTACACGCGAACAGTCAAACTTTACACACAACTCATCTGCAAGCTTCATAGAGGCTAGAACAAACTTTTTTTCATCTTTGATGAGATTTAAAAGTTCTAAAACTCCAAAAATCTCCTCTTGATTGTTTACTTCACTTGTTATATTTACACCTCTTTGTTTGTAACTCAAATAGACATCATTTACAAGTTGTGTTCTTACAAGTATCTCATTAAATTGTTGCATATTCGATCTATCAACTACGATAAATGCCACTATGAGTCCATCCTCATCAGTTTCAATTATAAACGCTAGTAAGAAAGGGGTATTTATGTTTGGCACATTAAAATTTAATGGTTCATAGGAGTAGCCATTTTGTACGATTTTTTCTAAATTTTGTGAAAGAAACTTCTCTATAAGTTGACTATTTTGAAAAATTTCTACTGTACCGCACTTGGTTTTTTCTATCCACTTTAGCTCTTTTTGTGAACTTGATTCAATTATGTAAAGTGCAGGTGACTTACAAAGCGATAAAATGTTTTGAGCATAATGACTCCAAAACTCTTCTTGAGTTGCATTCAAGCCTCGTAAGATTTTCATGTTACTCAAAACTGCCAAACCATCCATACTTTGTGATAATATATTCGTACTCATTTTTATTGTTCTGCACTTTCAAGAGGAATTAATCCATCGCTAAGAGCATCACTTTCTTGCTCAGCCTTTCTTTGCAAAGTAACTATAGCCGAAAGACCAGGTGTTATTGAGAGATTTTTATTTTGAAACTCCGTTTTGATGCGAACAAGACCACTCGACTTATCTGCAACTGCTGAAATAAAAACTACCTTGCTTGTTTTTTGTATGTATGTATCATCACTACTTTTGACCTTCAAAGAGAGTGTATCTCCTACTTTAAGATCTGCAATATTTTTTTTCTCAATATTGAACTCTACATAACACTCTTTATACGACACTAACTCAGCAACTACATCTCCACTACGAATCCACTCTCCCACATCATAGTTTATTTTTGTTATGACACCACTAATAGGTGCTTTCAGAGAGTGACTCTCTAAAACAGTGTTTGACATCTTATACTCAATATTTTCAATAAGCTTTTTTTGTTGGGTCGCTGCGAGTTGTCCCAATGTCTCATAATAACGAATTTCCAATGATATAAGCTCATCCTTAGAGATAGATTTCGTATTTTCATAGAGTGTTCGGGTTGAGTCCACCATCTCTTTAAGAAGCTTTTCATTATGTATGAGAGAGTCCACGAGCGCGGTATCTTTATAAATCAGCTCTTTTCTTTTAGCATCATATCTTTGAAATGTATCTTCCAATTGCATAATTGCTGTGTTTTTGGTAATAAGGTCACCCTCTTTTACTAAAATATCAGAAACCTTACCATCTATTGCAAAGGTCAAATGCAAGTGATGCTTTGGAAGAACTATTCCTATGGTCTCAAGACTATATAAGGCTGTAGAAAAAAAAACCACTCCTAAAAAAATATTTTTTAGTTGTTTCATTGTGTACCCTCTATTTGAAATTTTAGATTATCTGAAATTGCACCTGATGTTACCTTGTCTTCTAAATCTTTTACATGCACTTCTATATTAAAAGATGCGAGTAATGTTCCCATGACTTTTTGAAGTATTGCTTCTGCTGTTTTGTATTCTACTACTTTTTTATACATTTTTTTTTGGTAATTAATATACTCCTCTTCAAGTTCAAGAAGATTTTTAACATTTGTTTTACCGAGAAGTAATTTTTTGTTCTCTATATCAAGAAGATTCTTTTTTATATCTAAGCTTTTAGCAAAAAGTTCCATTTGACTT
>JAGYNS010000006.1 GCA_018399655.1 Campylobacterales bacterium | reverse complement strand
TCACTCTGACGAAAGGCCTGGCCCTGCAGGGAACCGCCACCTATGAATCGTCTAAATATTGCCAAGACTTTTTCTAGTGATCAAATACCCTCCTACAACAATAGGGATGATGGCTAGTACCTGCTCTAAAGTGGGTACTTCATCTAGTACCAAATAGGCAAAAAACATTGTAAATACTGGCATAAATGCAGCTAATGCACTGGCTTTGGTAATAGGTATTCGATAGATCGCTTCTATCCAAAATATTTTAGCAACCCCAAATATCAACAATCCACTTGCTAAAAGATACGGGAGTGCTTCTAGTATATTTGAACTCGTAGGAATTGGTTCAAAAATATAGGCAAAAAAGAGTAAAAAAGGCAATGATGCTATATACCGAAACGCCAAAATATTTTCAACGCAAAGGTATTTTCGTGTTCTTTTTTGATAATAATTAGCAAATGGAGCGATCATAGCGGCTACTAAAACCAACAAATCCCCTTTGTTTACAATAAAATCATCAGGGAAAAGGATCACGATAGCCCCTGCTCCCATCATAGTTGCTCCCGCAATATGCTTTTTAGAGATATACTCTTTTCCTATAAGATTAAAGTAAAGAAAAGAGAAAAAAAGTTGCATAAAAAGGATCACTGCGGTATTGGTTGCCGTGGTGTATTGAAGTCCTAAAAATACAAATAAAAAAAGAAGAGTAATAAATAAAGTTGTCAATAAAAGATCTTTGTACGCCTCTTTATTTTTAAATTCATAAAACTTTTTTCGTGCCACTATAAGTGCAATAAAAAATATTGAAGCGATACAGATATTAAGTGTATATGTAAAAATAGGCGTAAGATAGCTATAGGTAAAAAGAACGATAATAGGGAACCAACTCTCAAAAAGAGCATTGGTGATCATAAAAACTTCACCCTTTTTTTCGTTTGTCACCTACACCTCACTTTATTTGTATATTGCTGTTTGGTTCTCCCAAAATCCATAAAAAGACTCTTCAATAGGAAGCTTACTCATACTTTGTATCCCATTTTGACCTAGTTGCTCTACTTTAGAAGGGGATTGTATCATATCTTTAATAGATTCTTTCCATTTTTGTTTATTGTTTCCCTCTACTACTATACCTCCAGGAAACTCTTTGTCGATCAAGCTTTGTGGTCCCCCTATATCTGAGACTATCGCTGGGATTCCACTTGCTTGAGACTCCATAACCACTTGCCCTAAAGTATCGGTAATAGATGGGAATACAAAAAAATCACTTGAGGCATATAACTGTGAAAGCTTTTTCCCTACAACTGGTCCTAAAAATCGTATATTGTACTGATAATATTTCTGTTGGAGTTTTCGAAGATTCCCCTCCCCTACCAATATCAAATAGGTATCTAGTTTTTTATTTTCCTCCATCATCTCTTTCCAAGTTTCAAGTAAAAATAGGATATTTTTCTCTTTGGTAGTTCTCCCTACATATAATGCTTTTGTAGACTCTGTAGGGATATTGAACTCACTCCATATCTCTTGATTTTTATGAAGTGGGTTAAATTTTGCTAGATTTGTACCAGGTTTAATAATTTTTACTTTCTCCTTATCAAACCCAAGATCATGGTTTAGTATCTCAATATACTCATGGGACCTACTAAATAAAAGTTCAAAATCTTTGTAAAATTTTCCCATAATTTTATCGGTCAGCCTTTTCATACTTTCTAATTTGGTATTATCCTTGATATAGGCAGGGAAATCGGTGTGATAAGTTCCACTATATGGTATCCCAAACTCTTTTGCAATCTTAAGACCCAAATACCCAACTGCCCCAGGGGAGGAGATATGGATAAGATCAGGGGAGAGTTCTTTTATTTTTTCTTTTATCACTTTACTATTAGGATAGGTAAGATCAAGATCACTATAAAAAGGCATAGCCATTTTGTATTTTGGAGTAAAGTTATATATATTTGGCAACTTGGGACAATACTTCGCCGTAGAGGAGATCACATGAAGCTGTTTATTGTGAACTAAAGACTGCTCTGCCATATCGGTTATAAATCTAGAAACACCATTAAGGTCACCTATTGTGTCTGTAAATAAAGCTATTTTTATATTTTTCATAGCGGTATTGTAGTTATTATTAGTTACAAATTAGTTGCACTACCCCATTTTTAATCTTTAGTTTTCCACTAAGCTCATATTCAAAAAGCTCACTAGGATATTTTTTCATCGCTTCATCATAAGTAGGATTGGTAGCAAAATAGTTCTCAATAGGATCACTCTTTGTTGTTTTTTGTTTTTCTCCCCCTAAACTTGCCACAAAATCTTCTATACTAAAGATAGCTTCTGCCTCATTTTTTTTCAGTAAGCTATTGGTTCCATCACTCTCCCCAATTCTATGGGGAAGTACAAATATCTTTTTTCCCATTTTTCTTGCAAACTCTACACTATGCATGGTACCACTTTGAAGATCTGCTTGTGCTACTATTAGTATCTCCCCTAATGCGACCACTGTTTCATTTCTTAAAGGAAAGTGGTACCCACGAGATTGTGTTTTTGGTGGAAATTGACTTAGCATCAATCCATCTTTTTCAATCTTTTCGATAAGTTTTTTATTGATAGCTGGATATCGTATATCAAGACCTGTTCCTGCTACCGCTATGGTATTTTTTGTCCCTGCTGCTTCGTGAGCTATAGCATCAACTCCCATTGCCGCTCCACTTACAATCACAAAGCCACTATTGCTTAAACTTTTTGCTAAGGTATAAATGTATTGTTTGGTATATTGGTTTGGTTTACGGGTACCTACTATTGAGATCTTTTTTCGTTTTAAAAGCTCTATGTCTCCTATGTAAAAAAGCTCTTTTGGATACTTTTTCATACTTTGAAGCTCAGGGATATGAAAATCTACTGTTTGTATCATAACTCATCTACATAGATCATCTCAAGCCCTTCTAAAAGATGCTTTGAGTCTTTTAAGGTTTCAAAAGTGACACCATATGGATGCCCTATAGCTATAGCAAGTCCAGTTTTTTTGGCTACCTTTATTGCTTTTTTGAGTTGGTTTTGGATATATTCTTTATTTTTATTGTTATCTAAAAAGGTATTTCTACTATAGATTTTTAGCTGATGTTTTTTGGACATCTCTTTTGCAACTGAATAAGCGGTTGTTCGACTATCTATAAAAATCAAACCATGTTTTTTCAAACTTTGAAAAAGCTTATCCATCGCTTCTTCATTTGCAGTAAACTTACTTCCCGTGTGATTGTTTATATATTTTGCTTTTGGATAGAACTTTTTCAACTCTTCTATTCTTGAATCGATGGCTTCTAAAGAGTCATTGATATATAAAGTTTTCTCCTCTTCATACTTAAAGCTACTTGCTTGCAAAGGGAGGTGGATCATATATTGGTCTAGTTTTTGAGCTACCTTTGCTGAGTTTGGATGGCGTGAGGTTGGGGGCAAAAATGCCATATTTACTTTATATCCTAAGTTTTGTATTGTTCTTACTTGGTAGCTTGTGGTTACATCATCTATAATAATTGCAAGCCGTGGTTTTTTGCCCTCTTTTGCAACCTCTTTTTTTTCTACTTTTGGCTCAACTATTTCTGTTTTTTCTATCTCTTTTGAAAGTTGTTTTGATTCTTTTATCACCTCATCTACTTTTCCATAATCTGGCTCTTCAAAATGGAACTTTGGTTTTTCCTGCTCTTTTTGCTCTGGCTTTTCTAAAACTTTTTTAATATCATCATCCGCATATTCTATATGAAGCGAGTCTGCTTTTTGTTCAAATGAGGATTTTGAGGAGATCTGTGTTTGGGTAAATTGTTTGATATCTAAATTGATCGGTTTATCGTATGAGTCTATATAAAAATAGCCACCAATAACCACTCCTAATATAAAAGCAGATAAAACAGAAACTATTACTGTATAGTATTTATGTAAAGGGGAGTGTTTTTTTTGATTTTTCCGTTTAGGTAATTTTTTATTGATTTTTTTTGAAGGGGGCATAGAGTACCAATAAAGAAACTAACTTAAATTAGTTAGTTTCTTGGTTTACGATTTTATTTGCTGCGATCCATGGCATCATAGATCTTAATCTTGCACCTGTTTTTTCTATTCTAGAGTTTCTTGAAATTGTTCGCTCAGCATTCATTCGTGGGTATCCAGATTGACCTTCAAGGATAAAGTCTTTTGCAAATACACCATTTTGAATCTCTTTAAGAATTTGCTTCATAGCTGCTTTTGACTCATCATTGATAACTCTAGGACCTGAAACATAATCTCCATACTCAGCAGTATTTGAAATAGAGTATCTCATATCAGCGATCCCACCTTCAAACATAAGATCAACGATCAATTTTAACTCATGAAGACACTCAAAGTATGCCATCTCTTCTGGGTAACCAGCTTCTACGAGTGTTTCAAACCCAGCTTGAACTAAAGCAGTTGCTCCACCACAAAGTACCGCTTGCTCTCCAAATAGGTCAGTTTCAGTTTCATCTTTGAAAGTTGTCTCAATAATACCAGTTCTTCCACCACCAATTGCAGATGCATATGATAAAGAAAGCTCTTTTGTAGTACCACTAGGATCTGCAGCGATTGCAATAAGATCAGGGATCCCTCCCCCTTTTACAAACTCTGATCTAACGGTATGACCTGGAGCTTTTGGAGCGATCATCGTTACATTGATATCAGCTCTTGGAACGATTCTTCCGTAATGGATATTAAACCCATGACCAAATGCTATAGTTGCCCCTTGCTTAAGATTTGGCTCAATCTCAGCTTTGTAGATATCTGCTTGATTTTCATCTGGAAGTAAAATCATCACCACATCAGCTTTTGCAGTAGCTTCCCCAATAGTAAGTACCTCAAAACCTTTTGCTTCTGCTTTTGCCCATGAGCTTCCACCTTTTCGAAGCCCTATACAAACCTCAACACCACTATCTCTTAAGTTTTCTGCGTGTGCATGCCCTTGTGATCCAAAACCGATCATTGCTACTTTTTTAGATTTGATTAAATCTATATTACAATCTTTGTCATAGTAAACGCTTAATGCCATTTCATTTCCTTGTGTTTAAATTATTTGGGGATTATATCGAAGTTTAGTATTAATTTAGCTGAAAAGAGTTTTTACATATTTTGTGGTATCATAAACAAAAACATTTGGATACCGATGAATTATTTAGAAAAAATCTATAACGAACAAACCAAACCCATAGTGAAACTAGTCGATGGGAAGTACCACTTAAGTAGCAAATATAAGCTAGGGACAATCCATATCACAGCCAATCATATCACTTTGCAAATGAAAAATAGCACCCAAAAAATATATATAGAGCAAGAGCATTTGCAAGGGGCGTATCAAGGGGATTATGTTTTGGTACAAGTGATATTCAACCCAAAAGGGAAACTCAAAGCAAAAGTGATCACTATACTTCAGCGAAGCAATCTTTCTATTCTTTGCTTTGTATACCAAAAAGAGCTTTTTAGCGTCAAAGAGTCTTTGCTAATTGAATGTGAAGAGGTCAATAATAAAAATGGGGATATCGTTTTATATGAAAATGGGAAGATCTCATCTAAGCTTGGAAATATAAGAGATCCAAAAATTGATGAAAAAATATCGTTGTTTTTGTATAATGAGACCTATAGACTTAAAGGGTTCCAAACCAATAAGTTTACCCCTATCAATCTTGATAATAGAGTTGATTTGACCCATTTAGAGTTTTGCACCATCGATCCAGCCAGTGCAAAAGATCATGATGATGCGATCTATTATGATGAAAAAAACAGTGAACTTTTCGTAGCAATAGCGGATGTAAGTGCTTATGTAAAAGAGGGTTCACCTCTTGATGAGGAAGCACTTATACGATCTTTTTCTATCTATTTACCCCACAAAGTTTTACCTATGCTTCCTTTTGAGCTTAGCACTGATCTTTGCTCATTAGTTCCAAATAAAATTCGTCCTGCGTATGTATTCAAAATGAAACTTGATACAAAAAAGATGAGTGTTGTTCAAAGTGAAGTATTTGAAGCAAAAATCGAATCAAAGCATAAATACTCCTACGAGTATATTGATGAAGTTTTAGAACACAATGATCCAAGCAACCCTTATGTAAAACTCTACAATCTCACTTCAAAATTTCGACAAAAAAGACTTCAAAATGGGTATGATTTTCGTAACGATGAGATCCGATTAAAGCTTGATGATGAGGAAAACTTAATCTCATTGGATATAGAGTCTTCAACACCCTCTCATAGCTTAGTTGAAGAGTGTATGCTTCTTGCCAATCAAGAGGCTGCTAAAAAACTTGGCAACTTGGGGATATTTAGAGTCCATGAAGAGCCTTCTAGTGCGAAGATAAAAAAACTTTTACAAGACCTTGAAGATCTTGGTATCAATGCACAGCTTAAAACTAATCTTCACAAAACAATAGAGAGTATTCAATCAAAAGCCCAAAACTATAATCTTGAAAACGAAGTGGATGAGCTGATCATTCAAGCTCAACAGCAAGCATCCTATAGCAATATCAAAGATAAACACTTTGGACTAGGATTTACTAACTACTCCCATTTTACCTCCCCTATTCGAAGATATGCTGATCTTGTTTTACATCGTATATTAAAAAGTAAAAAGATCCCTGAAAATATTGAAGATATATGTGAAAAGATAAGTACCACAGAGCGAGAAATTGCTAATCTTGTTTGGGACTATGAAGATAGGAAATATGCTAGAGCTGCTGAAAAGCTCAAAGGGAAAACATTTGAAGCAAAAGTGGTTGATCTTGAAAAAAGATTGGGGAAAATAACCCAAGGGATATTGACAGGAGCAAAAATAGAGCTTGAAAACTATTCTGGAGAAAAACTTTTTTTATCTATTCAAGTAAAAATAATCAGCAGCAATCTTTTATCAAAAAAGATCACCGCTACTATTGAGTAGGTTTTTTATAAATCCTACTCAAACTCTAGCTGTCTAAAAAGAAGGGCGATATTTTGTTTTCCTAACTCTTTGAATGTATCAAGATGTTCATAATCACTCATATCTATTTCATATGCTTCATTTAGACCATCACCATTGTCTATCACTTCAAGTATTTTTTCCCTTAAATAAGCAATATAATCTTTTGTATATTTTCGAACAGTTGCCATATCGGTAGTATCTCCATGACCTGGAACTACTATTTTAGCATTGAGCTCTTCTACTTTTTCCCACGCTTCTAGCCATTGATCAGTTTCAGTGATCTCAAATATTGGAAGTAACCTTTGATTAAAAGCTAAATCCCCTGCAAAAAATATCTTCTGCTTTGGTAGCCATATCCCTATATCACTATGCTCATGAGCATATCCAAAGTACTTTGCCTCTACAATTTTATTTCCTAAATCTATTGTATAGCTATCTTTAAAAGTGATATCTGGAAGAACTATTTTTGTCCCCAATATTTTATCTCTTTGCGATCTTGTATATCTTTGTAAAATACTTTCTCCCATATCGATAATCTCTTGTTTTGCAATCTCTTGAGCAATAATTGTAGCACCTTGCTCTTTCCAATAGTTACTACCAAGCATAGCATGCCCTTGAGAGTTTTCCAATACAACATATTTGATTGGTTTATCTGTGATTTTTTTAATCTCTTCATGGAAAGCTTTTGCTAAAAGGTAACTTGAACTTGCATTCCACACTAAAACACTCTCGTCTCCTATTACAAATCCTAAGTTATTGTTATGTCCTGAGTTTTCATAGCTTCCTGGAGATGTTTGTCCAATAGAGGTATATACACCCTCAGCCACTTTTTCTATTGGTCGGTAGAGCATCGATTCTGGATATCTATCAAGGGAGCTTGTTTTCAACCCTGCTTTTTCCCATCCCTCGTAGCTATCTTTGTAGTGGATCACATTTTTATAACCCATATCAAGTAGTGTTTTTGCAGCTAATAAACTTCTATTTCCAGTATAGCAATGAACTACAAAAGTTTCATCAATTTTTACCTCATTATCAATGGTAAATTCTAGCACTCCTCTAGGTATATGGGTCACTTTATTGGCTTTTATATACCCACCTTGATCCAATATCTCTTGCTTAGTTCGTACATCAATTATATGTGTATTTGGATCTTTTTTCAACAAAGCTTGTAACTGTTTTGTATCGATACTTGTTACAACTTTTTTTGCTTCTGCTATTAATTGTTCTTTGCCATCTCCATACGCACTAAAGGAAAAAACACTTAACAATAACAACCCTTTTAAAATATTTTGAAACATCATATAGCCTTTATTTAGGTATTACTGTAGTAAGATTGACAAGTTTCCATCCATACATTCCAGCTCTGTACCATTTTAATTTCTCTTTTGGATACCCAATACTTCTAAGATTTTCCATAGCCCATGAAGATTGAGGACACCATGCACCATTACAAAACATCAATAAAGTTTTTGCCTCAGAAAAATCATACTTCCCATCCTCTTTATATACTCCAATTGTATCAAGAACAAATTCAAAGTCTATTGCATTTTTTGGGTCAAACTTTTTAAAAGAGATATTTATAGCTGTTGGGATTGTCCCTTTTTTATACCAAGGCTCCATTCTTGCATCAACTAACAGTGCATTTTCATTATTTGCATTTTTTTCAATAAACTCAATAACTTCAAGCTCTCCATAAGTTTCTATTCCTTCTTCCATATTCATAGGGGTAAGTTTTCCCATAGTGGTTAAAAAAGTTTTTGTACACTCTTTTGGTAACGCCTCATTTGCATAATCTCCTCCCCAAACATTATTTGGATCGCCACCATTGACTTGTGCACAAATACTATCTGGTCGCCTTTGTATATCCACTGAAAAGCTCTCTCCATTGTAGTCAGTATACTCAATATTTATACCACCTTTTTTTAGATTGTACTCTTTTGCAAAAGTGAAGCTCATGCCCCCACTTAACATAAGTGCAACTAATGCTACTGAAATCTTATTTTTCATTATCAATCCTTTCTTGTAATAATTTTTTATTATAATCTTATCTGATTAATTGCAACTTAAAATATTTATTATGCTATACTTCGTTTTATGTATAAAAATCAATTTGACAAAGAACTCTCCCAGCCCCTTTCATACAGTGCGTATATGTTTTATGGGGATTGTGACTATTTAGTAGAGCGATACTCCAAAGAGGTCTCCCAACTTATTTGCCAAGGGGATGATATCTATAAGGTATATTTTGATGAATATGACTTTAAAGAGTGTGAAAATTACCTTTTACAATCCTCTTTGTTTAGTAATACCAATATTCTTTTAATAAAGCTTGTCAAAAAACTCCCTAAAAAAGAGGTGGATGCTCTCATTGCTGCTTGCAATCAAAACTCAAATAGTAAAGTTATTTTTTCATGTATTGGGGAGAATGATTTTAAAACGATGGCGAAAAGCTTTACAAAAAAAACCAATAGTGTAGAGGTGAGATTTTTTGCTCCAAATGACAATGAGGCTTTGAATATTCTTAATCAAGAGCTCAAAAAAAGATCACTTCAGTGTAGCCCAGGGGAGTTGCAGTATTTATATAACATGCATCAAAAAGATCTCTCATTGTGTGTTAATGATCTTGATAAGCTCTCAATACTTCATGAGCCTATCACTATTTCTATGATAAATGCCCAATGTTTTGGGATGGGGGCAGTGAATACCGAAGAGTTTTTTGCAAAGCTTTTAAGTGGACAAAATATAAATCGAGACCTTTATATGCTTCTTGAAGAGGGGATCAATGAGATGCAACTGCTTAATCAAACCATAAGCTATATTCAACTTTTATTTAATATCAACACCTATGTAAAGCTTTATGGTAAGCTTGATATTATAGAGATTTGGGGGTATAATTGCCCTAAGCATATCGCTAATCAAAAAGCCAACATAGCTGTTCGCTACCATCAAGAGCACTTTTTAAAGATGCTTGAGTTTTTCCAAGAGGTGGAACTCAATCTCAAAACAAAATCAAATCTTGATATAAATAGCTACTTGCAAGCTTGCTTTAGAAACTTTTCAGCAACATTAAGATAAAATCCACCTCCCAAAGGGTTTTTTACATACTATGTACTATCCCCTTTACCTTACTGGGCAAAGCTATTTGCTCGGTTATAAAACCAAAAGGAGAAAACTAAATGGCTAGAATTAGGCATTATGAGACGATGTTTATCGTTAAACCAACACTAACAGAAGAGGAAACAGCAGCACAAATCACTGCCGTTAAAGAGAGAATTGAAAAAAATGGTGGAGAGATCGTATCTGTTGATGATATGGGTACACGAAACCTTGCGTATGAGATTGAAAAAAACAAAAGAGGATACTACTATCTTATCTACTTTAAATCTCCGTCTGAATCTATCAAAGAGCTTGAAAGAGGATTCAAAGTAAATGAAAATATTATCCGATTTATTTTTGTAAAATATGAAAATAAAGCAGAAGTAGCACAATGGACAAAAATGTCAACTGAAGCTGCTAAAAAAGCAAACGCGTAGTTTTAAAGTAGTTAGCAATAAAAAAGTTGCAAAGGGGCTAAGATGTACAACAAAGTTATAATGATAGGAAATCTCACACGAGATATTGAACTAAAGTATCTTCCAAGTGGGATAGCTATTGCAAAAAGTGCAATCGCGACAAGTCATAAATTTAAAGGGCAAAATGGAGAGCAAAAAGAGGAAGTGTGTTTCCTTGATTTTAATGTATTTGGAAAAGGGGGAGAGATCCTCAACCAGTATGTAAAAAAAGGCTCAAAAGTGATGCTTGAAGGAAGACTTGTATTTGAGCAATGGCAGGCAAATGATGGGACTAATAGAAACCGACATACTTTAAGAGTGGATGAGTTTAAATTTTTAGATTCAAAATCTGACTCACAAAATATGGGGAACTACAATCAAGGTCCAAATCAGATCCCAAATCAACAATATAACCAACCAAACAATAGTTATAACCAAGCAGCCCCTATGGAAAACAACTACAATAGACAACAGCAACAAGGTGGAATGCAAGGACGACAACAACATCAAGATGAGCCGTATGAGCAAAATATCCCAACCATAGACATCGACAACGATGAGATACCATTTTAGAAATTACACAAAGGAAATATAATGGCTGAAAGAAGAAAATTCGCAAAAAAATATTGCAAATACTCTGCAATGAAAATCGATTTTATCGATTATAAAAATACTGATCTTTTAAAAATCTCTTTAAGTGAAAGAGGGAAGATTATGCCAAGAAGATTGACAGGAACTTCAAAAAAATATCAAGAGCAAGTGGAAAAAGCGATCAAAAGAGCAAGACATATGGCACTTGTACCATATATTGTAGATACTCAAAATATCACAGACTCTGCATACGCAAAATAGTATAAACTACTTATTACTATGAACTTTTAAGGGGAGAGCAAAAGCTCTTCCCTTTTTTTAATTTCTATTATATTATTACTTAATCAAAATCATATCAACTTTTTGCTATAATCGCGGAAATTTATTATAAAGAAGTACAAATGAGAGAAATAAGAAATATCGCAGTTATTGCCCATGTTGACCACGGGAAGACTACACTAGTGGATGAGCTTTTAAAACAATCAGGGACTTTTGATGAAAGAGCTGAGACCGAAGAGCGGATGATGGATAGCAATGCTATTGAGAAAGAAAGAGGGATCACTATCCTTTCTAAAAACACAGCAATTGACTACGAGGGAGTTCGTATCAATATCATTGACACTCCAGGGCATGCTGACTTTGGTGGAGAGGTTGAGCGAGTTTTAAAGATGGTTGATTCTGTTTTATTACTTGTGGATGCTCAAGAGGGTGTTATGCCACAAACAAAATTTGTGGTAAAAAAAGCCCTAGAGCTTGGTCATAGACCAATTGTTGTAGTAAACAAGATCGACAAACCTGCAGCGGAACCTGATAGAGTAGTTGATGAAGTGTTTGATCTATTTGCCAATATGGATGCAACAGAAGAGCAGCTAGAGTTCCCAGTGGTATATGCAGCTGCTAGAGATGGTTACGCAAAAGAGAATCTTGATGATGAAAATAAAGACTTAACTCCTTTATTTAAAATGATTCTTAATCATGTTCCAGAGCCTATAGGAAGTGATGACAATGGACTGCAACTTCAAGTATTTACACTTGATTATGACAACTTCATAGGAAAAATTGGGATTGCTCGAATTTTTAATGGAACTGTTAAAATGGGTGAGACCGTATTGCTTTGTAAAGCAGATGGGGAAAAAGTACGAGGGAGAGTAAGTAAGCTTATTGGTTTTAAAGGACTTGAACGAACAGAGATCAAAGAAGCAGGGCACGGTGATATTGTGGCTGTTGCTGGATTTGAAACTATTGATGTGGGTGATTCTTTATGTGACCCTGCAAATCCTATGCCACTTGATCCTATGCATATTGAAGAGCCAACTTTATCGGTTACATTTTCAGTCAATAACTCACCATTAGCTGGTACTGAGGGGAAGCATGTTACTTCTAATAAGATTCAAGAGAGACTTGATGCAGAGATGAATACCAATATCGCTATGAACTATGAGCAAACTGGAGAGGGGAGCTTTAAAGTAAATGGTAGAGGGGAGCTTCAGATCACTATTTTAGCTGAAAATATGAGAAGAGAAGGTTTTGAGTTTTCTATCTCACGACCTGAAGTTATTATAAAAATCGATGAAAATGGTGCAAAGACTGAGCCATTTGAGCATCTTGTATGTGATATCCCTGATGAGTTTAGTGGAGCCGTTATTGAAACTCTTGGGAAAAGAAAAGCAGTGATGTCAAATATGAACCCTATGGGTGATGGATATACTAGAGTTGAGTTTGAGATCCCTGCACGAGGGCTTATTGGGTATAGAAATGAGTTTTTAACTGATACAAAAGGGGAAGGGGTGATGAATCACTCTTTTCTAGAGTTTCGACCATATAGCGGGACAGTAACTTCACGAAAAAATGGAGCACTGGTTTCTATGGAAAATGGGGAAGCTTTAGGGTACTCTATATTTAACCTTCAAGATAGAGGAAGTATGTTTATCAAACCTCAAGATAAAGTATATGGGGGGATGGTTATTGGGGAGCACTCAAGAGAAAATGATCTTGATGTAAATCCTATCAAAGGGAAACAACTCTCAAATGTACGAAGTAGTGGTGCGGATGAAGCGATCAAACTTGTACCACCACGAAATCTTTCACTAGAGCTTGCTTTAGAGTGGATAGAGGATGATGAGCTAGTTGAAGTTACCCCTGTACAGATTAGAATTAGAAAAAGAGAGCTAGATCCTAGTAAAAGAAGACGAGCAGAGAAGATGAAAAAAGGGCTTTAATTTAAAGCCCTTTTCTTCATTAAGTGCAATTTAGATATAATTTTTTGATTTTAAAATAAAAGGTTTCGCGTGAGTTTAAAAGATGATATAAATGGTGTAAAAAAAGAACTATCTGCCCAAGAGAGTTTTTTAGAAAGCTTTTTGAAGCTAGAGATATTTTATAAAAAATATAAAAAAACAATTATTGGTGCTATAGTTATACTAGTCCTTGCAACGATTGGATACTATGTAAATGATTATATTCAAACCAATAAAAAAATAGAAGTAAATAAACATTTTAACGCTGTTTTAAATGACCCTAACAATACAACTGCACTTGAAGCACTCAAAAAACAAGACACCCAACTTTATGATATAGCGATGATGATGCAAAACAAAAGTGAAAAAGTAGATAATAGATTTTTAAATCAACTTTTACAATACACCCAAGCTATCAAAGAGAAAAGCACTACAAAGCTCTCAAGCGTAACACAAAATCAAGAGTTTTTACTCAAAGATTTTGCTTTGCTTAATAAAGCTATATTAGAAGCAAAACAGGGGAAATACAAAGAGGCAAAAAGCTCTTTAGCGATGATACCAAAAGATTCAGATATTCAATCTATAGCTCAAATGCTTGAGCAATATTTGATCACAAAATAAAGGATATTTTATGCGTAATACTTTTTTTACCCTTGCTATTGTCACTCTATTTTTATTTTTTCAAGGGTGTAGCTCTAAAAAATATTATGAGCCTGAAGATACCGAGTCATACAGTTCATCTATCTATGATATTGAGTCAAAGATCATTGACTTTCATGCAACGGGGGCTACACTTGAAAATAATAGCTTTGTTTCTAAAAAAGGGATCTCTACACTTTTTTTAGATGAGGGGTTTAAGTTTTTAAATCAAAATGAAGATATCATCTTATCTGCAAATGATAATGGTGTTTTACAAATAAACTTTGCAGATTCAACGAAAAAAAAGATCCAATTTGAAAAAAATGTGATCAGTGCTTCAATTGATGGAGACCTAGTAGGATATTTATTGATTGATAATACTGTAGGGCTTTATGATTTAAAAGAGAATAGAGCCGTTTTAAAAGAGTATCTAACTGTCTCAATACTTAATGATACACGGATAGCTAGTCCAATATTTTTAAACTCTTTAGTTTTATTTCCAACACTTGATGGGAAAGTTCTTATCGTAGATAAAAATGCTCGATCAATTTTTAAAACAATCAATCTTGACCCTCAAGGGGATGTGAACAATATTATCTATTTGGAAGCATTAGGAGATACTCTCATTGCTGCAACCAATAATAAACTTTTTACTTTTATGGATGGTCGTGTAAAAACAGTAGATCATGAAGTTCGAGCTATTGCGGTAAGTGAGCAAAATATATTTTTAGCAACCCTTGATGGGACAATCATAAAATATGACCAATCTTTAAATGAGCTTGCCTCTATAAAGTTCAAATATGCGAAATTTCATGCTTTAAGCTTTGGAAGCGACCTTTACGCTTTGGAGTCTCAAGATTATCTTATAAAACTAGATAAAAATCTTGAAAACTATACGGTATATGATTTTTCATTTGATGAGGAAGAAAAAGTATTTGCCCTTGATAATAAGATCTACTTTGAAGATAGCTATTTAATTTTTGAATAAAGATGTCTGATCTTGTAACCGCTTTTGAGGAGTATCTAACGATTATAAAATCTTTGGCACCCAATAGTGTCAAAGCCTATATAGCGGATATAAAAGATTTTGAAGCTTTTTTAAGTACACAAAACAAGCAACTTCTTGATACTAACAATGAATTACTTATTGCTTATTTACAACAGATCAAAAATCCATTGACTCAAAACAGGCACTTAAGTAGTATCAATGGCTTTTTTACTTTTGCTAGTGAAAATTTTGATGATATCCTCAAGCCAAAAGTCTCTTTTGCAAAATTACCCCAAACACTCCCAAAATACTTAAGTCAAAAACAAATCAATGATGGACTAAAACTTATAGATCGCTCTACAACTTTAGGGAAAAGAGACTACGCTATAGCACTTTTTTTATATGCTACGGGGGTTAGAGTAAGTGAGCTTATCCAAGTAAAAAAAAGTGATATTGAACAAAACTGGATACGAGTCTTATACGCAAAAGGTTCAAAGCAAAGGATCGTTCCCATAGCCCAAGTAGCTTTGGATGCTCTTTATGAATATCTTCAAGATAGAACAGTAAAAAGTGATTATCTTTTTTTAAACTATGCAGGAAAGCCTATAAGTAGAGTCTCTATTTTTAAAATAACTCAAAAATATTTTGGGGTTTCTCCCCATGTATTTAGGCACTCCTATGCAACCTCACTTATATTAGGGGGAGCTGATCTTATGGTAGTGAGTGAACTTTTAGGGCATAGCAATGTTGAGACAACTCAAATATATACCCATATTCAACAAAAACATTTAAGCCAAACCATCGATCAATACCACCCTTTGAACAAAAAAGAAGCCTCATGATACTTTGTGATATAGGAAATAGCACTTTTCATTTTCAAACCTCTGGGGGAACTTTTAAAGTTGGGGTCAAGGATAGCATCGAAAAGATTTTCACACAAGATAAAAAAATATATTTTGTTAGTGTCAATCAAAAAGCTTCTCAAAAGCTCAAAAACAACTATCCAAACTCTGTAGATCTTAGCCCATTTATCCAATTTAAAACCGACTATCAAGGGATGGGGATAGATAGACAACTTATTTGCAAATATACAAAAAATGGGATCATTATAGATTTTGGTAGTGCCATTACCGTTGATATTATGAAAAAAGGGATTCATCTTGGAGGATTTATACTGCCAGGTTTTAGAAACTATCAAAAAATTTATCCAAATATCTCAAAAAAACTCAAGTTTAAATTTGATACTGATATAAATTTAGATAAAATGCCAATGAAAACAGATGATGCTATAAATTATTCCATATTAAGTTCAATCATTTTACCTATAAAAAATGTATATGCACAATATGCTTTGCCCCTTTATTTTACGGGGGAAGATAGTAAGAAGATACTCCATTTTTTTGAGAGTATCCCATATAAATACAAAAAAAACCTTGTATTTAATAGTATGAAAAAAGTTATGAAGGAAAATAGATGTTAACCATAGCCCTTCCAAAAGGAAGAATAGCGGAGCAAACCCTAGAAAAGTTTGAAAAAGTTTTTAATGAAAAATTTCTGTTTGAAAATAGAAAACTGATCTTAAAAAAAGCAGGTTTTACTTTTTTAAATGTACGGAACCAAGATGTCCCAACCTATGTGATGCACGGTGCTGCTGATCTAGGAGTGGTAGGTCTTGATGTACTTGAGGAAAAAGAGTATGATCTAGTAAAGCTACTTGATCTAAAAATAGGACAGTGTAAAGTTGCTATTGGTCTTAAAGCAGGAGAACAAATAGACTGGAACCGCTCAATTATAACAGTGGCTACCAAACATGAAAAGATAGCTAAACGGTTTTTTGAATCAAAAGCGATGGCTGTCAATATTGTAAAACTTTATGGTTCTATAGAGTTGGCTCCTTTAGTGGGATTGAGTGATTGTATCGTAGATATCGTTGAAACAGGGGAAACCATGCGACAAAATGGTTTAGTTGTAGGGGATACTATTATGGATTCAAGTGTCCACTTAATAAGCAATAAAAACTCTTATTACAACCACAAAACTGAAATATTAAGCTTAAGAGAAAGCCTTGCAAGCACTTGATCTTTATGCACAAATAGAAAAAGATTTGGACTTTCAAGAGGAAGTTGAGTATCTTTACTCCCAGTTTTTAGAGAACTTACTTACTTATGATATAAAGCAAGTGATCGATATAGGATGCGGTCAAGGGGACTTTTGCCTTTTACTCCAACAACATGGAATCAACGCAACGGGTGTTGATCTTAGTCAAAAGCAAATAGAGTTTGCTTTAGAAAAAGGTCTAGATGTGAAGTGTTGTGATATAAAAGATATCACACAAACTTTTCAAGGGGCAACCGCTACATTTGATGTGATCAACTACTTACACCCTAATCAATTAGAACTATTTTTACAACATAGCTATAATCTTCTTACATGTGATGGAGTTTTGTTTTTTGATATCAACACTTTGCACGGCTTTGAAAATATCGCCCAAGGCTCTTTGAATATTGAAAAGCAGGATCGATTTATCGCTATTGATGCCTATTTTGAAAATGAGCAACTTCAAACGAACATCACCCTTTTTACAAAAGAAGATACACTTTATAATAAACAAAGTGGTACAATAATACAATATTTTTACGCAATAGATTATCTTATAAGTTTGCTCAACAAAGTTGGCTTTAAATCGGTAAAAAAACAAAAAGTATATTTGCATGATGATGAAAAACCTGACAAAATGATACTTATCGCACATAAGGGGAGATAATGATCCACAATATAATTGACAATTTAGAGTATAAAGAGCTTATGGAAGCACAAGTGTTTGATATAATTGAGTTTTTACTCAATCATGAGGAGGAGTTTTCTCTTACTGCAAATATCAACGGAGTTGAATTTAACCCACAAATTCCAAAAACTATTGCCGATAACTTTCCGCACTTTACCCTTTTTACTTTAGCAAACTATACCTATACAACTATTGAATTAAGTGAAGGGTATATAAGCTTTGAAACTGGATTTGGGGCAGAGAACTTTGGCTCAGTGGTTACTATACCACTTCATGCAGTATTTCAAGTGATTGTTGATGAATCTATTTTGTTTTTAAACCCTACTGCAACTGTTGAGCGATATTTCCGAAAAGAGAAACCTCTATCTCAAAATGTTGATCAAGAGACAAGATCTTTGAATGCTTTTAAAAACAATAGTAAAAATAAAGGTCTCTTTTAAAAAATTGATTATGAGTTAAGAAGATCTCTTAAACTCTGCTGTGGATTTTTCCCATCAAGTATCTGATTTACCTCATCGGCTATAGGGGTATATATCTTATGCTTTTTTGAAAGCATTTTGATAGCTTTGCTTGTTTGAACCCCTTCAGCTACTTCCCCTAACTCTTCTAAAATAGTTTCTAATTTTTTATTTTCAGAAAGTGCTATACCCACTCTATAGTTTCGACTAAGGGTACTACTTGCTGTTAAAAAAAGATCCCCTGCTCCACTTAACCCATAAAATGTTTTTTTCTTTGAGCCAAATACCCTTCCAAATCTCTCCATCTCTACTAAACCTCGAGATATAAGACTTGCTCTTGCATTGTTTCCAAGTTTTAAACCATCGCTTATACCACTAGCTATAGCTAAAACATTTTTATACGCCCCAGCGATTTCAGCTCCAACGATATCAGCACTATGGTAAGTCTTTATAAAGTTTGGAAATAAAGGTGCAAAGCTTTGATAAAACTTTTTACTTTTAGAGTTGATCACAATTGCTGTAGGAAGTGATTGAATAACTTCAGCAGCAAAAGAAGGTCCTGAGATAAAACCTAAGTTCTTGCTAGGTACATATTGGGTGTATATCTGCTGTAAAAAAGCTCCGCTTCTAGCCTCAATCCCTTTGGCAGCTACTAGCACTTTTTGCCCTTTGTAGATGAAGTGATTTTTCAACCATGATCGAATCTCTTGAGCAGGAATAGCGATCACCAAAAGCTCACACTCTAAAGCGGTATCTAGATCAACAAAATTCTCAATATCTCTTTTCGTTCTACTTGTGATCAAACACTTCTGTTTTTGAGAAAGAGCAAAGTGTAAAGCCTGCCCCCATTTTCCTGCACCTATGACACAAATAGAACTCATCTTTTATCCTAGCTTTTCTTTTAAAAGCTTATTAACCACTTGAGGGTTTGCACTCCCTTTACTAGCTTTCATCGTTTGCCCTACAAAAAATCCAAAAAGCTTCTCTTTTCCACTTTTATACTCTGCTACTTTCTCTTCATTATTTGCTAATATCTCATCAATAATAGCCAGTATCGCACCATCATCACTTACTTGCTTCAGTCCTAGTGTATCGATAGCTTCATCTACTTCTACACTATTTTCCATCAAATGATCTAGTACATCTTTGGCTGCTTTTCCTGAGATGGTTCCCTCTTCAATAGCTTTGACAAGGTCACCTAGCTTATTGGCATCAACAGGGGAGTTTACGATACTTACCCCTTCTGCGAATCTTCCTTGCAACTCAACAGTGAGCCAAGTGGCTGCATTTTTTCCACCAATTCCTCGTGTCATCATCTGTTCAAAATAGTACGCCATATCTTTTGTGGCACAGATAACCCCTGCATTGTACTCTGTTAGTCCAAATTCTTTGACAAATCGCTCTTTTTTCTGATCTGGAAGCTCAGGGATATCACTATATTTTTCTATCATCTCATCAGTGATAATAAGTGGCAAAAGATCTGGATCTGGGAAGTATCGATAATCAGCCGCATCCTCTTTCCCTCGCATACTTCTGGTTTCTCCACTCTCTACATCAAAAAGTCTTGTTTCTTGAACTACCTCTTGTTCATATATTCCATCTTCCCATGCTTCAATTTGCCTGTTGACCTCATATTTGATAGCTTTTTCTATAAACTTAAAAGAGTTCATATTTTTAATTTCACATCTTGTATAAAGCTTCTCATCCCCTTTTGGACGAATTGAAACATTTACATCACAACGGAAACTTCCCTCTTGCATATTGGCATCACTAATATCAATGTATCGTACAATACTATGGAGCTTTTTAAGATATAAAATCGCCTCTTGGGCACTTCTCATATCTGGCTCACTCACAATTTCTAGTAGTGGAGTACCAGCTCGATTGAGATCTACTTGTGAGTGGTCACCTGCATGGGTATTTTTCCCAGCGTCATTTTCAAGATGAGCCCTTGTGACACCGATAATCTTACTCGTTCCATCCTCGAAGTCAATCTCTACTTTTCCCATCCCTACAACAGGCACCTCAAACTGTGATATTTGGTATCCTGTTGGAAGATCTGGATAGAAATAGTTTTTTCGATTGAAAATAGACTTTTTATTGATCTTAGCATCTATTGCCGTTCCTAGCTGTATCGCTTTGTGTACCGCCTCACGATTTAACACTGGCAAAGCTCCAGGAAGCCCTAAGCATACTGGGCATACATTGGTATTTGGTTCCTCCCCAAAACTCGTGGCACAACTACACCAAAGCTTACTTTTCGTATTTAATTGTACATGAACTTCCAATCCAATTATAACTTCAAACATACTTTTCCTTACCTATATATTTTTATATTTGATGTCAGTTTTTGTGTCTCAAAATATTCATTGAGATAGTTTTTCTCTCTTTGTTCCATAATCACTTGAAAAATTTTCTCTTTTACTTGCTCAAATGGTAAAACGGTTACATTTTTTTTCTCTTTTACAAAAAACATATTATAGTTTCTCTCTTGTGCAAAAACCACACTAAACTCTTTTGGTTTGGTATTTTGCAATACATATCGTACCTGAGGATTGATCTCATCATACTCAAAGGTGATATCTTGCTTCATCACCTCATCATGATTGATCATTGGATTTGAAGCGATACTTTCTAGTGCATTTTTATTTTTTGAGACATACGCTGTTACTTCAATAGTACTTGGAACACTAAATTGCTCTTTATTATTTTCATAATAGATTTTCAAATCATCATCCGTAGCAATTTTCAAATTCCCATCAGATACTTTTCTTATAAGCTTTTGGTGGGTGAGCTGTTCTTTGATTTTTTGGATAAATTGATTGTAGTCTTGCTGTTGTCGCACTAATGCTTTGAACTCTAGTGGCTTCATATTGTTTTGTGCAGCTAGTTTTGCAATATAGTTATCCACATCAAAAATATCTACACTAACGCTATTGTTTTTTATCGATTGATCATAGATAAGTTTATTGATCAAGTTTTGAACTGCGGCGTTCTTGTCTATATTTTTACTTTGCATCTCCTCATCTATATCATACAAGGTGATAGGTTGATCATTGATCACCAAAGCCACTCCATTGACCAATCCTGCATTTGCAACGCCAATAAGGAAAAATATTGAAAAAATAAGTTTTTGTATCATCTGCCGTACCTTTCTTTTAAAAAAACCATTTTACCATAAACATAGTAAACTTTTACTTTTTATTTAGCTCAAACTTTTGAGGTCGAATAGTCAAATCAGTAATCACCCCATCAGTATTGAGTATATCAATAACGGTTTTCCCAATCGTTTCAGGGAGCAAATAGGTACCCTCTTTTGCTGATGGTTCAAATTGAAGCTGATCAAAAAAATTGGTTTGAGTGATATCTGGGTTGATGTTAGTTACCCCTACCCCACTTTTTCGCACCTCCTCAAACAAGCACAGCCCAAAATCTCTTAGTCCACTTTTTGTAGCGGTATAAAGCGCTGAGAACTTTGAGTGTTTTGTCGCTTCTATAGAAGTGATATTGATAATATCCCCTTTTGTTTTTTTCAAACTTCTTAAAAGCAGATTTGAAAGGATAATAGGGGCTGTGAGATTTATATCAATAAGCTCTTTTATTTTTGCTATGCTGATCTCCTCATGGGGCTGAAACACCCCAACCCCTGCACAATTGACCAAAAGATCAATATCACAACTTTTTAAAATCTCTTTGATCTCTTTTTCTAATACCACAGTATTCTCTAATCTTGAAGTGAGTTTTATAATGCTATAGCCATTTTTCTCTAGCTCTTCACATATCCCTTTTCCAATCCCTGAGCTGTATCCTGTGACTATTGCTCTTTTCACTTATTTACAATCCCTTTTTTCATTTTTAATCTTATATAAAAAAAGATCATAATTGCAAGAAGTATTAAAATCGTAATAATAATTACTTGTAAATACTCTTTTACCATCGCTTCATTTTGACCAATAAAATACCCTAAAAGTGCTAATATAAGCACCCAAATACCAGCTCCTAAACTAGTATACAACGAAAACTTCCAAATATTCATCTGTGCCAGACCTGCGGGGAGTGAGATCAATTGCCTCACAGCTGGGATAAGTCGTCCACTAAAAGTGGAGATATGCCCATGCTTATCAAAAAAATCTTCCATCTTTTGTAGAGTTTCCTCTTTTATCAATACATATTTTCCATAGCGACTTAAAAAAGCCCTTCCATATCTTTTTGCCAAATAGTAATTAAACACAGCCCCCGCTAAACTTCCAGCGATCCCTGCAAAAATAGCCATAAATATATTCATCTCACCCTTTGCAGCAAGATAACCAGCTGGCACCATCACCACTTCAGAGGGAAATGGAAAAAAAGAGCTCTCAAGAAACATCATCACAAATATCCCAGTATATCCCAAAGCCCCTACAGTATCTACTATAAATGTTATTATATCATTGAACAAACTACTCTCCTACTTTTTAGGGATATCATAGTTTTCAACTACAAAGTCGATATCTTTATCCCCTCTTCCACTAAGATTCACAAGGATCGATTCATTTGGATTTTGTGCAGCATATTGCATAGCAAATGCTACAGCGTGTGCAGATTCTAAAGCTGGGATGATCCCTTCATGTTGAGAAAGTTTAAAAAATGCATCAACTGACTCTTCATCATTACAGTGCCCTATATTGGTTCTTCCTATACTATTTAAATAGGCATGTTCAGGTCCAATAGATGGATAGTCTATCCCACTCCCGATTGAGTGTACAGGTGCAGGTTCTCCATTTTCATTGCTAAGCATAATAGAGTTAAACCCATGCATAACCCCCTCTTTTCCATAAGTTAAGCTTGCACTATGCTCACCTATTTTATCACCTTTACCCATTGGCTCAACGCCGTAAAGCTTTACAGGATCTTCAATAAAACCACTAAAAATACCCATAGCGTTACTTCCACCACCTACACATGCGGCTACCATATCTGGTAAGTTTCCTGTCATATCAATAAACTGTTCACGAGCCTCAAAACCAACAATTGATTGGAAGTCTCTTACCATCTTTGGAAAAGGGTGTGGTCCTACAACTGAACCTATTGCAAACATTTGAGTGTCTGTATCTTTTAAATACGCTTCAAAAGCTGAATCAACTGCTTCTTTTAAAGTCTTAAGTCCATGAGTTGCAGGAACTACTTTTGCTCCAAGTATTTGCATCCTTACTACATTGGGGTACTCTTTTTTAATATCCACTTCCCCCATATGAATCTCACACTCCAATCCAAAATACGCAGCAGCCGTTGCAAGTGCCACTCCATGCTGACCCGCTCCTGTTTCAGCTATAAGTTTTTTCTTGCCTAAATATTTTGCTAAAAGTCCCTCCGCCATACAATGGTTTAACTTGTGAGCACCCGTGTGATTGAGATCTTCCCTTTTTAGGTATATTTGTCCACCACCAACAAATTCACTCAAATTTTTGCAATAATATATAGGAGTGGGTCTTCCTTGGTAATGTTTTCTTATACTTCGTAATTCACTTATATAATCATGTGACTTTGATAGTTTATTGTAAGCCTGCGTTATCTCATTGAAAGGTTTTTCTAATTGAGGAGGGATAAAAGCCCCTCCAAACTTTCCAAAAAATCCATTTTCATCTGGGTGTGATTCTAAATAACTTTTTTTCAGTTCCATATACTTTATTCCTATTGCTCTTTAGTATTTTAAATAAAGTATCTATTATAGCACTATTATATTGAACTTTTTATTGTGTTGATTTTCTGCATATAACTCATCTTCATCATCTCTTCCATTTGATTATTGGAAGCGTATGAGTATCCAAAGCATTCTTCCCACAAGGAGTGATCTTCCATACACATATAAAAATATACTTTCCCATGCCATGGTTGAAAACTCTCATAACAGTGTTGAAACATCTCTTTTTTTATCTCTAATGGATAAGATTGCTTTCCTGCTATTTGCTCAAAAGGCATTTGGAGGATTTTGCTTTTCATCCCTCGCTCTCTTAGTTTTTTCATCACTGGCTTTATAAATGTAAGTGTTCCCATAGAGATAAGTACCACCTCATCAGGGCTAAAAGTGTTAAGCAAGCTATCGTATATCTCTTTATATTCATCAAGATAGTTTTGATATACCACAATTGGATGAAAATGAAACCCTACAAGTATCCCAATATCCGCCAATGCTCTAGCACTTTGTATCCTTTTTTCTAAACTAGCCGTGAGATGTTCCTCATTATCAATAATTGTTTGGGTATTTAAACTCCATGTGACTATGATGTTTTTTGGTACTTCATGCTCTAAAAAATACTCTATATTGGATGATTTTGTTTTAAACTCTAAGATTACATTTGGATACTTTTTTGCAAAAGTAAAAAGAGCATCAAGTACTCCCTCACGATTGCCCCACATCAAGCTATCACTGCTTTGACCTGTTCCTATATGATAAATTTCATGTTCGTCAAGCTCAAGATTCTCAAGCTTTTTTGCAAAATTTTTATCAAATACTATGGTATCTTGATTGTAAAAGCTTTGTATTGAACAGTAGCTACAATCAAATCCACAAGACTCCACCGCATCCAAAGTCAAAAGATTACAGCATCGTGTAGACTCACTAGCCACAGGACAACTTCCTAGCCCAAATCCCTCTTTTTGCTTTGTAGTAAAGCTATATTTTCTAGGGGTATATGTGACACTTTTAAAATCGCTATAGTCATTTTGTTTGTTTTGGAGTTTTTTGTGTTCAGTGGTGTAGTGTTCAAACACTTTTTTTGCCAGCTGTTTTCCACTATACTTTTCTTCAAATCCTTGTGGATAAAGCTGCTCAAATGAGCATTCATTCCACATAAAAAGATCTTTTTTTATGGTCTGCAAAATCTGTTTTTGGGAGTGGGTAAAAGGGATATGATTAAAGGGTAACACTCACCATCTCTTGATCAGTCATCGTTTTTCTATTTTCCATATTTTGTATAGCACTTTCGAAGGCTCGCAAAATCATTTTGGATGATATCTGCTGCTTTTTTGGAGCTACTTTTATCTGCTCATCCATATCACTCATAACCTTTAGAGCCTCTGTGACACTCAGTCCTTTTACCATCGTAGTAAAAAGTGAACCAGCGACTGTGGTATCTTGACATGAACGACATCCAAAAGAGATATCTACAATATTTTCATCTTCTACTTTTATATATACATTGGCAAACTCATTGGACTTTGGACTGACCGCTTGCCCTATCCCATGGGCAAACTTCATCTCCCCATAGTTTCGTGGATGCATCATATGTTCTAAAACCTCAGCAGAGATCTTATCTATATTTGGATCATTTTTCAGTTTTTCTTGATTTTGCTCTATTATTTGTTTTTTTGTCACTGGTTTTTCCTATCTGTTTTCAAGACCATTTTTTACAAAATCAAAAATGATAGGGTTTGGCTTTTGCAAACTACTTGTAAATTCTGGATGAAACTGAACCCCCACAAACCAAGGATGATCTGGGATCTCTACTACTTCAATTAACCCATGAGACTGCCCGGTAACTACCATCCCATTTTTCTCCAACACCTCTTTATATGCTGGATTTGCTTCATATCTATGTCGATGCCTCTCATAAGAGATACCACTTCCATAAGCTTTTTCAAGATGGCTACCTTTTTTAGGCTCAAATGGATACTCTCCTAAACGCAAAGTTCCCCCCATAGGAGACTCATAAGTTCGTATCTGTTCATCGCCACTTGTATCTAAAAACTGCTCTATAAGATAGATAGCTGGCTCTTTTGTATCTTTGTCAAACTCTACACTATTGGCGTCATCAATTCCAACCACATTTCGTAAATACTCTAAAATAGACAGTTGCATCCCAAGGCAAATCCCTAGATATGGAAGCTTGTTTGTTCTAGCAAAATGGATCGCTTCGATTTTCCCTTCAACTCCTCGCTCTCCAAATCCACCAGCAACTAAAACACAAGAGCTATCACCAATAATTTTAGCAGCTCCCTCTTGCTCTATCTTTTCACTATCACACCAGTTGATATTGATCTTTGCATTAAGATGAGCCCCTGCATGAAGCAACGCTTCTATTAAAGACTTATAAGACTCTTTAAGCTCCAAATATTTCCCCACAAATGCGATATTGACCTCATCTTTTGGAGCAATGATATGCTTGACTAAGCTATCCCATTGATCCATATCTGGCTCAATAGTTTTTAACTCAAAATGCTTTGCAATAGGCTTTAAAATCCCCTCTTTTAAAAAGTTCATAGGGACTTGATAGATACTTTTTGCATCCCCTGCTTCGATCACTGCATCATCATCCACATCACAACTATACGCAAGCTTTCTTTTTAGATCACTTGGAAGCTTTATCTCGGTACGACAAATAAGCATATGTGGCATGATACCAATTCTTCTTAGCTCTTGTACACTATGTTGAGTTGGTTTTGTTTTAAGCTCCCCTGCGGCTGCAATATAAGGAACCAGTGTCACATGGATATTCATCGTAGTGGTCTTTGGATTTTCATGTCGAATCTCTCGAACCGCCTCCATAAAAGGTAGCCCTTCAATATCTCCAACCGTTCCCCCAAGCTCTACGATTAAAAAATCATGCCCTTTCCCAGCAGCATAAACACGAGCTTTAATCTCATCTACAATATGAGGGATCACTTGAATAGTCTGCCCTAAGTAACCACCTTCTCTCTCACGCTGTATCACTGAACTATACACTTGACCTGTGGTAAAGTTATTCCCTTTTCCTAAGGTTTTCCCTATAAATCTTTCATAATGCCCAATATCCAAATCAGTCTCTGCCCCATCTGCCGTGACAAAAACCTCCCCATGCTCCAAAGGACTCATGGTCCCTGGGTCTACATTGAGATATGGATCAATTTTGAGCATACTCACATCAAATCCACTTTGTTTTAAAAGAGCAGCAATAGAAGCACTACTGATCCCTTTTCCCAAACTACTTAAAACACCACCTGTTACAAATATATATTTTGTCATAATACCTTCTGCTTATTAGTTTTTTTATTTTCTCTTATAATATTTTCGAATTGTACCATAAAACTACTCAATTTAAATTAATGAAAACTTGATATAATAATCTTAAATAGATTTAAGGAGAGTTTATGGGGGCATTAAGAATAGAGGATCTCCCTCGATATACTTATGAAGACTATAAGATATGGGAAGGTAGATGGGAATTGATACATGGTATACCTTATGCTATGGCACCAGCACCTATGATAAAACATCAACGCATTAGTAGTAAAATTGCTAGAGTATTAGAAGAATTATTTGAAAATTGTCAGAAATGCCAAGTGCTTATGCCTGTAGATTGGAAGA
>JAGYNS010000059.1 GCA_018399655.1 Campylobacterales bacterium | reverse complement strand
TCTTTACTATCTTTGGAGCTGTAGCCATATATCTTCCAAAAGTTATTTTAAAAGTAGGAAGAGTCTTAAACATATACTTCCTCCACGCTACAAATAAATCTAACCCATCTTTTCCAAGAGCTTGTGTAGTAGCTGTAGCTATATAGCTTCCACCATCTCCACCATCATTAGAACTGCTACTGCTAGACCCTCCACCAAAGTTTGAGCTATGAGTCATACTCATCCCCCCATTGTTTGTCATAGAACCGTGAGACAATCCTCCGCCAAAAGTACCAGGAGAACCTATTCCCCCACCGCCGCCATCACTTTGTCCTATAGATATGCTTCCAGTGTCAAGATTCATAGAGAAGTTTACCTGTTTTCCTACATCTGCTTCAAAAGAGATATTGCTACCCATAACACTATGCATATCTCCTAAACTGTCAAAACCTAAACTAAAGCTTCCACTCATATCTCCATCTGCAGAAAAATCCACACCGTTTACATTAGCCACATCAATTTCATATCCATTATGTTGCGTTCCCGCATAGTTTGTCATCATTGTCTCATGTATACTTTCAAATCCAAATGCTGATTTTATAGAATGCTCAAAAGAGTTAGCCAAAGACTCAATGCCCATAAATCCAAGAGATTCGCTGTATGATTCTACACCATACTTTGTGCTAAAAGATCTGTCATATTCTCCACCATATCCAAAGCTATTGTCAAGCCCTAATGCCATCTCGGCTAGTTCGTTTGTAATCGCTCCTATAATAGTTCCTACTATCCCTAAGCCATACATCGATTGTACACCAAATTTCGATGCTATTGTTTGACTGGCAATACTTGTAAATGTTTCTATTGCTGTACCTACAAGTCCAGCTCCTATAGTTTGCTCTATGCTCATATCTTCGCCAGTAGTAAGTGATACTATGTCTACACCCATCTTTATAGGTCCTGCCATAAACGAAAACTTATTTTCATACATATTGGATATTTGCTGTGTAGTGAAATTGGAAGTAGGGGATTGAGTACTATTACTCAATCTTCCAAAGCTATCTCTCTCTCCAGATATATTTACCTCTCCAAATCTTTCAGATATGATAGAACCATCTGTAGGATTTTTGATAGTGACTGTGTATGAATACACCTCTACTTCTCTTTTGCTATAGTCTCTCATGAGGTCAAGAATTCCACCTTGAGCTAGATACTGTACAGTGTTCCAAGCAGGATTTAAAAACTCAAAGTCTCCAAGCATAAGCATTCCACCAAGATCAAGAGCTTTTGGCTCATTAGTTATAGGTGCATGAGTAGTGGGGGAGTAGTAGTTGTTTCTAAGATCTCCACCTGCGTACCACTCATCTTGATCTTTTGAGTTTGGAACTTTGATATCTCTAATGCTTACACTTCTAATCTGATTTGTTATGTGACCTTTTACTTCATCTATATACTCGCCCACATCAGTCAAAGAGTCTCTTATATCATCAAAAGAGTTTGAATATCTGCTATCCCCTAGAAGATCTTCTAGCTCAGTTTGTGTGCTTTGAAGATCATCTAGTATTGATTTGTTATTAGAGATCGTTGACATATTGATTACACGCTTGTAATATCTGTTTGGAAAGTTGCTAGAGATGGTAGAGTAGTTCCACCCAGTTCATGAGCTATCTCAAATACAGGCTTCCATCCAGTTTCAGGAACAATAAAACCACCAGCACCTAAAGTTCCCCACAGACTACTGAGACTATTGAGCACTTTTAGTTTATTATTATATCCTACACTTGCTACAAGTTGAGTATTTTGAGACTGGATATAGTCTGTCTCTTCTTGTATTTTAAGATTTTGAAGCTCTGCAAGTGACAAACCAGTCCCCTCATTAAGAGTTTTTGATGCTACTCTTTTGTAGTCTCTAAACAAGATATACTCTTTATTTATAGTTTGAGTTGTTGTGGTACCATCTTCATTTTGAATTGTTTGCTCAACTGGAACAGTAATAGTATCTTGGTCAATAAGATTTGTCTCTATTTTATTTCCAACATCATCTATATAGCTTCTATAAAACTCGTAAGTAAAACTAATACCACCATTTCTTATTTGCTCTGAGATAAACTTTTGCTCTTTTGTGTTGTTGTCAATCCTTGCACCATCTAAGATAAAAGGAGTCATTCTTCTTGTTTGCTCTAATTTTTCTTTGTTGAGATCTATTTGAGTATCTGTAAAGCTATTTGCTTTATATACTTGCAAAGCTCTTACACTGCTGTCCATAGCTCCTACAACTGCACCACTTACAACTGTAGCAAAATGCTCATCTTCCATATTTGTTTCTGTATGGATTTGGGTAACAAGTTTTTTTACCTCTTCCCCAAACATATTAAATATAAGTTTTAGATTTGTATTGTCTATCATTGACTTATCCCTCCAGTTGTTTTAGTTGTATTGGTTTCTACTCCTGTGCCATCTGTTGTATCATTTATAGTTGTGTCAATATATGAGTGAGTATGACCCTCGTAGTTTGCCAACATGTTTTCCAGAGATTGTACTTTTGTTTCCAAGGTACTAATCCTACCCTCAAGACTTCCAAGTGTCGTACTCTCTAGTTCATCTATACGCTTTTTTTGCTTTCTTGATCTAGCAAGTGTAATATTTGTAAGTATCTCTTCTTTATTTACCATCCACATACTCCCTGGCTTTTTCCATATTTTCTTTACAACTATCAGCTACCTCATAAAGCTTTGTAACAAAACTAGCTACTTCACTTTGCATTTTTACTGTAGGAACTAATGGTAGATCATCACATTGAAGATATTCATTTGGTATCTCTTGCTTGATCACTTTTATCTTTGTTATCACTTTTGGTGGGTTCACTTTGTAGCTGTTGCAACCACTCAAAAGTATTGACAAGAACAGGAGCAGCAATAGCATCATCTTCTTTTTGTACATTTTCTATCCTTTCATTGATTCTTGCAAATTGTTTCGCTTTTTTTAACTTTTGTTTGTGATGCTCTTGCATCTGCCAAAACATCTCTTTTGTTTCAGTTTTATAACGATCAAACTCTTTTTCATTTTCTTCATTTGTAGTAATGGCACTATTTAGTTCAAACGCAAGAAGAGTGTTTTCTTTCCCTAGGGAAATTATCTCTTTTTTTTGTTTTTCTATTTTGCTATCTTGATAATAGATATATCCACCAACACTAGCAATAACTAATCCAGCCACAACATATAAAACAATACTAGACTTTCCCCTGAGAAAGAAAGTTTTTACTATAGTAAAGATACCCATCGTTTTATCCTTTCTACATATGAGATTGTCTCTTTACTATGATGTCCTGTCACTTGTGGTAGACACTTTTTTATATCTTCCCACAATAGAGCATTGCCACATAGCCTTTGAGCTTTCAGAATATTTCCTATTCCCCCATTATATGAAGCTTGAGCTAGATAGTGCTTTTCTATCGTTGGTCTATTCCAGCTCCAAGAATTCCTAAGCTTTCTCATATAATAAGCCCCTGCGTATATCGCATACTTTGGTATAAAAGCATTTGCATATACTGGATAATCAAGCTCTTTGCGTATCTGCTTCCAAGTCCCTGGCATAAACTGAGCTAGTCCCATAGCTCCCACTGGAGATACTGCACTAGTCTTGAATGCACTCTCTTGATAGATTTGAGCTTTCCAGTGCTTCCATCTATCAAAATCAGTCCAATAAAGATCTACTGCATCTTTTATTTGCCTATCGTATTTATTGCTAAAAGAAACTGCTAACAACGATTGAGATAGCAACAATACGCATACCAAAATAGATAGCAAGTGCTTTTGAATCATGTCTAACCTTTTCAAATTCATATTTAAAATTTAAACCTATCATTTTGTCAGATAGTCTTGCGACCATCCATACAAAAACTAAAGTAACCATTGCGTAAAACATTTTGATCAAAAAATCAACCAATAAAAAACTATCCATTTACAACTCCTTTTATTTTATTTAGATATATAAGCTATTACGATACCCAATGCGATATTGATTATCGTAAAGGCTCCCATGCTCTTATACATAAACTTTTTAATATCTTCTACATCAAATATCAAGCCACCTCTGCCATCTTTTCCAAATACAGCACGATTAAGAACATCTACTTTATTTTCACTATTTTTAAGAGCTGGACATCCTTTATCGTTTCTGCTATCTTGAAGTTTTTTTATTTCTGTTTCATTATCATAGATTCTTCCATAAACCCTATCAAAGCTATCTTTGATATTTTGATCCATGTTTGTAATTTGCTCGTTTAGTACTGCAACATTTTTCATAGACTGCGTGATCTCATGTAATTCAGTCACAATCCCTTTGAGCGATTTTGCTAAACTTTGGAACTCATAATCATGCTTTATAACTTTCTCTCTTATCTCTTGATCTGATAGTGGCACTCAAACCCTCCTTATCATCTTGCTTGTATATTTAGCCCAGCACCCAATAGCTCCACCAACTGTTATAATCAATGCACCAACTATTTTTTTACTTCTTAAACACTTAGCAAATTTACTTGTACTACAATCCTCATCGTGAATTTCGCAACAATCACTAATATCTATGATTTTTACACCATTCCACGACAACCATCTTTCAGGAAACCAAGTACAGTGGTCTTTTTTCTCAGTCATCTTAAATCTCTACACTCTCTACATCTTCTATAGTAGTACAAGCTTTTATCATATCTCTTTTGGATAGCATTAATCCCTCCTGAGAAGCTAGATAATCTATCTTTTCCAAAATAGCATTGATAAGCTCTACTCTTTTTGTCTCATCCCCAAAGCACATAGCGTCAATGGTTGAAGTAGGAGCGGTATTATCAAGTCGATATGCTATAGCTTCACTTTGTTTTGTAGCAAATGACTCCACTTCTCTTTTTGGATATTGAGACAAATACTCATCATATTCTCTTTGGTATTTCTCATGAAGCTTTTTGATCTTTTCAACTTTTGCTTCATCTAGTGTGAGAGGATTGTTTTTGCGATACTCTTTTTCAAAAATATCTTTTGCTGCACCTACTGGGTCGCTAAACCTTTTATAATCATCCACATAAACTGTATCGTACACATACACATCTTTTGATACATTTGTGGACTCATCTACTCTTTGCTCTATTCGTTCATTGAGTAGTACAATCATGTCATCTGTGACTACCCTTACACTTTGTTTCTCATATGCTACTGTGTTTGCTAATATTTTCATCTTTTGCTCCTGTTAAAATAATGTAAGCTGTAAAGCTTTTGGTTTTGGTATTATGTATATCTTTTTGAGTGGATTTGATATACCTATTTTTTCACACAACAGTGCCACGCTAAACTGGATATTTGGGAGAAGTTTTCTAAGCAAATTATAACTATTTGCAAACTTAGCCCATCCCAAATATGAAAAGATCCTAGAGAGATCATTTTTTGATCGTACAGGTCTTTTAAAAGCTCTTTTCATATTTGTAGCTATACTTTTCCTTATAAGTATAAATCTATCAAAAAACCTATACCCCAAAAAGTCAAGCCCGCGATCCCTAGTCTCAAACACTTGCCAGTTATCTTTAATCTTCAATTCCATATTTTCACTTATATAGCTATCAAGTTTCACTCTTAAATCATGCAAAAACTCTTTATTGTCAGAAAAGATCACGATATCATCTGCATATCGTATATATTTTTTTGCTCCCAAAGATTTAGCATAGTGATCAAAATAACTCATCACAAAGTTACCAAGCGTTTGTGAAGTATAGTGACCTATAGGCAAACCATCTTCACTATCTACAATTCTATCAAGTAACCAAAGTGTATCTTGACACTTGATCTTTTTTCGATAATATTTTTTTATGATATGAGCTTTAAGTGATGGATAAAACTTTTTAATATCAAGCTTTAGACAATATTTAGTCTGCTCCTCTTCTCTCATCCACTCTTTTACTCTTTTTACTGCTTTATGTACTCCTCTACCTTTTATACTTTGATAACTGTCTTTTATGTAAACAGTTGAAAATACAGGATCAACTACTTGCATAAGAGCATGATGTATCACTCTATCAGGGTAGTAGTTTACTTTTGTGATCTCTCTAGGTTTTTTCTCCATAATAATTGCTTTTTTAGATGCACTAGGTATCCACACTTTTTTCTCTAAAATCTCTTTTATCTTTTTAGTATGAGTGTATCTATCATTCTCATATGTTTTTACCTCTTTATATTTTGTTTTGCCTCTTTTTGCATTGTGATGAGCTAAATAAATATTACTCATTGATGTTATCTTTTTAAATAAATTGTTATGCCGTTTCATTGGCTTTTGTCCTTTCCAAAGTTTCGCATTAAGCTACTAATCTGTAATGAAAGATAGTAGTGTGTTTTGGCAAGAGCCAAGGAAAAAGAGGAAACTAAAATTATTAATTGACAAAAAATAGACCGAGAGACAATATTCCAATTCGCATTCGAAGAATCGTTATTACCATTCCAGCACGACAAGCCCGATTGACCGCCATTATTCAGATTACCGCCGAATTTCAACACTCTCTTTCCCCCTTTCCCTATGTATTTAAGTTTTATTTAAGCTTTATTTAAAAAAAATTTTTGAAGCCAGACCGAGAGACAATAGTCCAATGCGCAAACGAAGAATCGTTATAACCAGACCAGCACGACAAGCCCGAGAGACCGCCATTACGCAGAGAACCGCCGAATAACAACACTCTCCATCCTGTGTTTCCATACATCTGATCTGATACTCTACTAGTAGTAGATCCACCAGCCACTGGATCAGGCATAAATGTTCCAGCTAACCACTTGTTTATTTGTTGCCATGATGCTGTTGTTGTGACTGTTTTACCACTATTAAAATATGGACTAGCATCACTATCATCTACATAAGTCGCTAAAGCTTTTGCAAGATGAGCTACACCACTATCTATATTGATTCCGTCGATCCATTGCCATAAAGCACTGTGATAGTTTTCGATTCCACGATATGAGTTTGCTATCACTCTATTTGACCCATCAAGTACTACACCTGTTTTATTTTCAAGAGAAAGAGTGAGTCCATTATCATACGGATATGAAGATGCACTACTTACCCAAGAGTACCCATCAAACTTAGTGTTACTTTGTTCTAAAAAGTTTGACCCTCTTTCTATATATGCAAATAGTTGAACTACACTATTGTTCCAAAAGTCGTGCTGATGAAAGTCTGCACCAAAGCCACTGTTTTGACTTCTAGCTGTAGCTCTTGTAATAGATGCTGTACCTTTAATGCCACTTCCAAAAGTTGATCTACCACTTACACTATGAAAAGAACCGATACAAGTCTCATCTGCTACTCTTCCATCATTACAAATAAATGATGGATGCACCACACTTCCTAGTTTTGTATCACTTATTGCTGTACCACTAGAAATACCAACTGTAGGATTCCAAACTTGAATATTTCCTGCATACTTAAACTGTAAGTCGATAATCAAATCGATCTCAAAGCTATCAATAGACACCGCCAAAAGCTGATACTCTTTCCCCTCTGCTGTAAAGTGTGCTTGTATATAGTTAAACTTTGGAACACTTGTCATAATCTGCTGATTTGAAGCAGGAGCTGTAGCATGATCAAAAGCTGTTATAATCCCATCATTGGCTACAACTTTTCTCTCCATGTGGGCAAAAGGTAAAAATGTAGAGCTATCAAGATAACTTGTAAGCTCACTAGGAGTAGTCACATCATCGTCATTTACTCTATCTGCAAGTGGAGATAACCATGTATCAAACTCCAAAAGATTAAGCCCAGTAAATGCTGTACGGTCACCAACTCTTTTGTAAGTATCATCAGTCATATTCCACAATCTACCAAAAAATCTAGTAGGTATTCGATCTCCATTTTCACTTACCCATACATTGGCATCTATAGTCTTATCTACACATACCCATCGAGTAAAACTATCTATATCCATATAGAGGTCAAAATCCTCTTCAGGGTTTAGAACTGTACTAGGACGACCACTCCCTTTGTAGACAATATCCTTGCCACCAGTTGCACTAAAAAAATCACTTAAGTTCATTATAATATCCTCCAATTTGTTCCATCTGATTTGAATTTCAACTCAATACCATTCGTATCAAGCAAAAGCGATGTATCACTCTCATTTCTAAACAACACATTGCTACCATTTCCATCTATCGTGACATTATTTGTTTCTACAGTAGAAGATGTATTTATATAGATAGTATCATCCAATGCGTGAGTAGCTGGAAGTAGTACCGTAAAAGTAGCAGTAGTAGAATCTATATTGAGATAATCATTTTTTATCGCTGTGTAGTTTGCAGTAGTTGATTTGTAGTTTAATTTTGTCTCTTTTTTATTGAGTTCAATCTGCGTTGCATTTGATACTGGCTTATTAGAATCACTTGTATTATCTACATTATTTAAACCTAAATCAGCTTTTGTAGGAACTATCCCATTTGTTACATAAAAAGTATATAAACTACCATCAGTCATAGTTATAGTATAAGTATCAGTTGTACCACCAGCACCAGTCCCAGCTGTTCTTGCGATGTTTTGAATACCGATACCAGTTTCCCCTTGTCCAAACTCTGTACCAACCGACCAGTCTCCACTTGTATCACTATTTTTAAAGTACACTTTGTTTGGTGTTTCATCTGTGGATTGATACGCAAAATCTTTTCCAGCAGTATCATAAAGTGTACGATTTGCTATAGTACCTCGTGCATCAATATTAAAAGCTTCCCCTCTCTCCCCTTTGACACCTTGCGGTACAAACATAGTAAAAGCACCAGTTAATGGATTGTATTCTAGTCGTGGCTCTTCTGTATATGCTAGTAGCACTATTTCAGGATCGATAGCTACTATCTGATCTCTAATATCTGTAATCTGCTGTACTTTTTGATCCATCTCATTGAGTTGATTAGGGATTGCTTCTATCGTAGTCATATTAAGTGCAACTGTAGCTATGCTAGTTAAACCATCGTATATAGACTGAAGATTTGCTCTAGTATCATAAAGATATTGGATCTCATCCTCTTTGTCTGCTAAAGCGATGATCTTATCTAT
>JAGYNS010000058.1 GCA_018399655.1 Campylobacterales bacterium | reverse complement strand
GTATTGTTATATTTAACTCTGTCACCTACTTTTAGCTCTTGTGGTTTTTCTAATTTTTCCACTTTTATTTGTTGCTTTTTTTGATGAACTTTGTTTAATATACGATGTTGCTCTTTTGAGTTATTGAGTTTTACTGCTTGTTTGACCTCATCTATTGCTTCTAAATACTCTCGTTCTAACTGATATTTTTTCGTTTCTAGTTTTTTATCAATTTGCTCTTTTTTATCTTTTAAGTTTTGTTCAAGTCGTTTTGTATTTTCTATTCTTTCATCTAAAATTTGTATTTTGGTTTTATACTCTCTTTCAAGATCACTACTTCTTTGAATCAAGTCATTAAGCTTGTCTTTGTCTTCCCCATATACTTGCTTTGCTTTTTTTATCACCCCTTGTGGGATATGATATCTCAAAGCTGTTTCAAAAGCATAGGATCTTCCTATTGTTCCATGTAAAAATTCATAGGTTGGTTTTTGTGCTTCCTCATCATACAATGCAGCAATAAGATCAACATGTTCATTGGAAGCTAAAAGAGCCGCTAGCCTTTTATGATGTGTAGTTACCACTATTTTTATATTTTTTTCTATTAGCTCTTCAATGATCACTTTAAACAAACTTGCAGCTTCATCACTATCGGTTCCAAGTTCAATCTCATCAACTCCTACTATAGCATTCGATTTTGAAAAAAGTTTACTAAACTCTAGCATTCTTCCTGCAAATGTAGAGATATCATTTTTCACATTTTGAGGGTCATCCAAAATAGCTTCTATATTTTTATAAGTCCCAATGGTGGATTTTGGATCACAATCATAAGGAATAAGATATTTTGACATATAGACTGAACTCAAAACTGACTTTAAAAGCATGGTTTTTCCACCTGCGTTTACCCCTGTGACCATGATCACATTTTTAGAAAAATCCACTGTGATACTTTTTGGATTTTCTAGTGCGGGGTGTTTAAAGTCAATAATTTTTTGTACTTTATGGGAACTTTTGGGCAAAATAAACTGTAAATTTTCACTTTTTGCAAACTGCACACGAGCAAAATAGTGATCAAATCTATCAAACTCTTTATCGATAAACTTTAAAAACATCAAATGTTTTGATAATATGGAGCTTAATTCTTTAGAGATATTATACAATATCTCCTCTTTTAAATTTTGCAGATCAGACTGTCTTTGTTTTAAGTCACTTACACTATGAGGCAAAATATAAAAAAAGCCACTTTGAGATCTATCTAACACTTTTGCTTTAATAATATGATTAAACCCACCTCTGACCATCAATGTTTGCTCACCGTGTACTAGATGCACTTGATGATCTACTAAGTATGGTTGTAGATTTTTACTATTTATAGTGGCATAAAGCTTTTGTTTTATATCTGCTTTATTGTGTTCAAGCTTTTGAGTTACTTGATCTAAGCTTTGATCGAACCCTTGGAGTAAATTTCCTTTTAAATCAAAAGCATTTAAAACTGATTCTAGCTCTGTTGGAACAATAATCTTCTCAATCCAACGCGCTAACTGATCTGAAAACTCAAATTTTTTTAGGTATAAAAAGTAATTGATTATCTTAACAAACTCATAGATCTCATAAATTTTTAAAACCCCTTGCTTTTGTAGATACACTAAAGGGGTTTGTAAATTTTCTACTTTCAAAGGGGGCTTTAGCTCATAATTATCAAGTTGCTTAATAATTTGGTAGTGGATATTGATATCCCCTTGAAGTTTTATATCTTTCTCTCTTGCAAAATAAGATTTTAATTTTTCTAAATGTGTTTCAATATCAAGTTTTTTTTCTAACATTAACTATTTTGCCTTTGGACGAAACGGTTTAATAACCTCTTCATTACATTCTAAAAAAGGTCCTTCCATAAGATCTATGCAATAGGGAATTGCTGGAAATACCGCGTCCAAACATTCTCTTATAGACTTTGGTTTTCCTGGAAGATTGACTATAAGACTTGACCCTCTTAAACCTGCCGTTTGTCTAGATAAAATAGCTGTCGGGACAAACTTTAAAGACTCTGCTCGCATAAGCTCCCCAAATCCTGGCATCATCCTATCACATACTGCCTCGGTAGCTTCTGGGGTCACATCCCTTTTCGCTGGACCTGTTCCTCCTGTTGTAACTACAAGTGAACATCCATCAACATCAACCATATCTTTTAAAGTTTGCTCTATGAGCTCTTGCTCATCTGGTATAATCTTATATACTTTTTCCCATGGAGAGGTTAAGTACTCATTTAAAGTATCGATGATCGCTTGACCACTTATATCATCATATACCCCTGCACTTGCTCTATCACTTACCGTTACAATTCCTATTTTTGCTCTATCCATCTTCTTCTCCATAATCTTTTTAAAGTATATGCCCTTTGTTTTTGATAAAATACACCTCACCAAACTGTCGAAAAAACTCTTTAGAAATTTCAGAATCTACAATTTTATCTTCACTTCCTATATAAACCTCTAGTCGTATGTTTTTTTCCTTTAGAAGTTGAAGCTTTTTCTGATCCCAATCATAGTGCAAAAGTTCATCTAGCTGCTCATAGGTTCCTATTTTAAAATATCTATTTGATTGCTCTTGTGTAAATCCACAATTTTTTAAAAAATTTTCACAATATTTTTTAGGATCTTTTTGAAAAAACATCAGCTGCATTCTTTTATATTTTTTATCTTTATGTATAAAATAAGCAGGGGAGAAAAGTTGCAACAGATCAACTCTACTAGAGCTATTGAGTGTGTATTCTAAAGCTCTTTGTGCTCCATAGCTAAAGCCTGATACTGTAAAATTATTTTCTACACGGTATTGATCAAAAAGCTCTTTTTCACTATTAAGAGAAAATCCACTAAAATACAAGTTGCTCATCCTGCAATAACCTCTTTTTAAACTCAGTGATTTTTTCCATATTGTTTTTTATTTGAGTTTTTAGATCACTTCTTAACTGATCTATCAAAGCTTCAACAGAGAGGATCATTTTATATTCTTCTTGCATCTGCTTTGCTATTGTATAGGCTTGTTGTGTATCTTGCTCAAAAATAGCATAGGACTCACCTTTTAAAACCTCTAAAGCAACAGATCCACTCAAATAAGCTTTTATTTGCTCTTGCAGTTGTGTTTTTGATGGATAGATATATTCATCTAGCTGTACTCCTTCTTGAAAAAGAGTTAGCTCTTTTTGGGTTATAAAAGCTTTTCCAGCTTGATAAGTGGCTAAAATATCTTTTTGCACATCATCTAAAAACTTTATCTGCTTTTTCCCATACTGAATTTTTTGTTTTGCTTGGGAGATATCTTCTTCTAAAAGGGTATTGCCATCTCTTTTTATCATATGTAAAACCGCTTCATTGATCAAAGTTGAGAGTGCGGCACTATTAAATCCACTTGTATCAGATGAGAGTTTTTCTATATCAAAATTGCTTTTTTTATTTTTTAAATAAAGCTGTAAAATACTTAAGCGATCCTCTTTTGAAGGCAATGACAAGAAAACTCTTCTATCAAATCTACCCGCACGAAGCAAGGCATCATCAAGCACTTCAATCTTATTGGTTGCTGCTATGATCATCACTCCACTATTGGATTCAAATCCATCCATTTGGGTTAAAAGCTCATTAAGTGTTGATTCTCTCTCATCGTTGCTTCCAAGTCCTCTTTCCTTCCCTATAGCATCTATCTCATCTATAAAAATAATTGATGGAGCTTTTGCTTTTGCTGCCATAAAAAGCTCTTTGACCCTTTTTGCCCCCATACCCACATAGATATGGACAAAACTTGCAGCACTTTGATAAAAAAATGGAACCGATGCTTCTCCAGCTACTGCTTTTGCAATAAGTGTTTTTCCAACTCCAGGAGGTCCTACAAGTAAAACACCTTTTGGAAGTGACACCCCAAATTTTTGATACTTTTTTGGATGATTCAAAAAGTCTACAACCTCTTCAAGCTCTTGTTTTATAGCACTTATCCCAGCCACATCTTCAAAAGTAATATTTGAAGTAATAGGATCTACACTTGTATAAGATGGTGCTAGTTTTGTTTTGTTTTCTCCACTTTCATATTGTTCTTCTGCTTTTTCCATTTGATTACCAAATTTCTCATCTGGATGAAGTTTTGCTCGTATTTGATCTTTATATTTTTGCAATACAAAAGTTAAAACCAATAAAACAAATAAAAAAATCATCCCCCCATAGTAACTTGTTCCTTCTAAAGAGGTATCTGTTTTAAGAAGTGTATAAAAAAACAACACTATTAAAACAATTGCTGATAGGCTCATAATTTTTAAATTTTTATCAAGCTTTTTTTTATCAATTTTATTATCTACATTATTTTTATTGAAATTTTGAAACATTTTCATCCTTTTTCACCTCATACTGTGAAACCTCTATCCAATCACCTAAGATATCTTCACTTGATGTGATCTTCATTGGGTTAAAAAACTGATCATATCCACTAAAACAATTTTCTGTAGAGGACTCAACTAGTATATCTAAAGTTTTTTGTCTTTTTCTAAAATGGTAATTTTTCTCTTTGATGATATCCTCTAGCTCTTTGAGTCGCTCTTTTGCAACTTTTCCATTTACCTCTTGACCCATAGTGCTACTAGGTGTACCGTCTCTTTTACTATAGGTAAAACTATGACAATGGGTCAAAGGAAATTTTTCAATGTTTTGTATAGCATCACTCCATACCTCATCACTTTCCCCTGGATGCCCCACAATAAAGTCAGTCCCCAACGCATACCCTTTTTGTGCCAAAAACTCAAAAAGCTCCAAGTCTTTATTTACTTGATTTCTTCTATTCATCAGCTTTAACATCTGTTTATTAGTATGTTGCAGTGCAATATGAAGATGTTTTCCCATCCACGGCTCATCTAAAATCTCTTTAAACTCATCGGTTATTTGAACAGGTTCTACACTTCCCAGTCGAACTCTTCGCACTCCTCGAATCAAAGAGATTTTTTTTAAAAGTTGTGCTAATTTATCTTTTTTATTTTTGATACCTATTTGTTTCCCATATGATCCCACATTGGTTCCTGTAAGGATAAACTCTCCAAAACCATTTATAGCAAGAGTGGTTATCTGTTGTAAAATTTTATGCTCATCATAACTTCTTGAATCCCCTCGAACAAAAGGGATAATACAATAACTGCAACGAAAATCACACCCCTCTTGAATCTTGACAAATGCTCTACTTTTTCCAACCATTTTTTCTATAATGGTCTCATCTATATGTTCAAGATCACCTGCTTGAAAAAACCTATTTTCATCTTGAAGCAAGCTATCTATTTTCTCTTTTTCACTATGTCCAAACAACGCATCTATTTTTTTTGTCTCAAAAAGGTTTTCCCCCTTTGTCCAAACTCCACACCCAGTAAAAACTACTCGTGGTTTTTTGGGAAATTTATGCACTCCATTGATATAATTTCGTGCTGTACTATCTGCACTATTAGTAACCGTACAAGAGTTGATCACAATGATATCTGCATCTTTTTCATCAAAAGTGATTTGAAAGTTTTGAAGCTTATTGATCATAATTTGGGTATCGAAAATATTGGTACGACACCCAAATGTTTTAAAAAATACTTTTTTCATTTTATGTATTCATAGGTCCATCAAACAACCCTGCAGCACTCGTACCAGGAAGGAGCATCTCTGGTTCTATATTGTGACTTGCAACTCGCAATGTTTGTGTAGGGTAAGCAATAGTGATATCATCAGCTGTTTTGAAAGCTTCTAGTATCTCCATACTAATTGTACTTCGCAAAGCCAGCGTAGCATGTGAATTGGTATAATACCAAGAAGAGATCACTATACCGTACGGCTCTAAAAATGAAAACACTCGAGGCTCAGGATTGGCACTTCTTAATATATACTTCCTTCGCATCTTTTGAAGTCGCTTTTTTGTAAGCTCTGTATACCCTTTAGAGTGAGTTTGAACAATTGACTTTGCCAACTCTATTGCTCTTTGATGATTGGAATCAAATGTGATATAAATATCAATTCCATCCCAAACCGTCCGTAACTGATCAAAAGTATAATTTGAGATCATATCGGTAAAAATATAATTATTTGGTATAAAAAATACCCTTCCTGCTCTTCTATTGGTCATATATGTAGTAAGTGTTATATCTTCTCGAACTGCTATTTTAAATAATGAGATATCTAAAACATCCCCTACAACTTCTGTTTTATCTCGTATAACTTTGATTCTATCACCAACAGAGATAGCTCCACTTGTCATAATAGCCATCCATCCAAAAATAGACATAAACCAATCTTTTAATGCAATAGCAATACCAGCTGAAGCAAAACCTAAAATAGTAACAAGATATGATACATTGTCAATATAGGAAAACAATACTATAAAAATAACCACCACTATAAAAATAAAATTGATAAACTTATTGGTGGTGTAGTGTTTATCCTCATCATCAATATACTCTTTAAAGGCTCTTTTTACAGCAAGTGCTATAACAAATAAAATCAAAATAATCAGTAGAAGTTTAGCAATATGCCACCCCTCTTCAGTAATAGAGTTATGAACTTCTTGAGTTATTTGCTCCACTTTTTTTGTATACACCTCATCTGTAGTTGAAACAATATCTACTACCATCGTAAAATCTTTTAAAGTACGATCAAGATTCTCTAGCTCACTTTTTATCTCTTCATTTTTTTCAAGTGCATATATCTCTTGAAGGAGGTTTTTTTTCGTTTCTAATTTTGTCAATACCCCTTGAAGCTCTTTTTTTGTTTGCTTATAGTTTTCACTGCTATCTAACAATTGTTGAATAAAAGACATCGCTTCTATGATTGCAAATGGGTTTGTAACTTCTGGAACCTCTTCAATATTAGGAGGAGATATTTGTCTTCCTATAGGTGAGTCTTTATATTCACTAATAAGCTCTAACTCATTCTCTTTAATCTTGATTTTATTGTAAAGCTGATAAGAAAGCTCTTTATATTTTTCCCCTTTCCAACGCTCATATTTTTTTGCATCCTCTTTGATTATATCAAGCTCTTTATCTAGTTTTCTATATGTAAGATAGTTGTTGTATCGAGTAATCCAAATATTTTTAGAAAGCTCTAAATCAATTGCTGCAACCTCTTTTTTTAGGTTAATAACTTTTTGTGCTATTTGTTGTTGTTCTATCTGCTCTTTTGTTGGAACAGTCACCTCTTCATCTTGTGCAAAAACAGAATGAGTAAAAATAAAAATAAAAAATAAAACTCTTACAATAAACATCAGCAAAATCCTTTAAGTACTTCTATCACATCTTCTTTTAAAACCTCATCTGTAATTTTACAATCCCCAATACCTACGGCTAAAATAAATTTAATCTTACTATCAAGAGATTTTTTATCTAAGAAAAAATGCTCATAAAAATCTTCTACATCTTTGATGCTATAGTGTGTAGGAATTTGATACTTTTCAAGTTGACTTTGAACTCTTTGCACTTGATTCTCATCCATAAGTGCCAATTTTAAAGATAAAGCATTTGCCATACAGATCCCAATACCTACTGCTTCTCCATGCAAATAGGTGTCATAATTGGTCTCATTTTCTATGACATGCCCAAAGGTATGCCCATAATTCAAAGCTGCTCGAAGCCCCTTTTCTTTTTCATCTTGAGAAACTACCCACGCTTTTGTTTGAACTGATTTTGCAATAGCTATTTGAATATTTTTTGTATCATTGAGATCATTTTGCTCTATCCACTCAAAAAACTCTTTATCAAAACACACTGCCATTTTGATAATCTCTGCAACACCTGCTGCAAATTCCCTTTTAGGCAAAGTGGCTAAAAAGTAAGGATCAATATACACATGGCGAGGCTGATGAAAAGCCCCTACAAGATTTTTTCCAAACTTATTATTGATCCCTGTTTTACCGCCTACACTTGCATCAACCTGAGATAAAAGTGTGGTAGGAACTTGGATAAAATCAATCCCTCTTTGGTAAATACTTGCAGCAAAACCTGTCATATCTCCTATAACTCCACCACCAAATGCTATAAGTACTGAACTACGATTGAGTTTTTTTATAAAACAATGCTCTAATATATCCTCGATAGTTTGAAGTGTTTTATACTGTTCCCCATCAGGCACTTCAATCACACTTATGCTTTTTGCATCAATATGCTTCAAAAGGTACTCCAGGTGAAGCTTCGCTACAGTAGGATTGGTCACTACTACCACTTTAGTATCTATTTTTATATTTGAGAGCTGTTCAATCGTAATATCGTATGAGGTATTTGGTAAAGTTATATTTACAACCATTATTTTTCCATTATTTTAATTTCTAATATGGGGTTTATTTTATCAAAAAAAGACTAAGAAAAGAGTGAGTGGAGTGTATTTTGTATAGAGGGAGTTAGCTTTTGAGGTTTTCCATCTTTCACTAAGACTAAAATAACTTCACTTTTAAAAAGCAACATATCTTCTTTTTTAATCTCATGCAAAATAGAAAAAGAAGCTTTTTTCATCTCTATAAGTTTTGTACTCACATCAATAGTATCCCCAAACTTTGCACTTTTGATAAAATCGCAACTTATCTTTCGAACCACAAAATGGCGATCCTCTATAACTGGCAACATCCCCTTTTGAAAAAAAAACTCACTTCTAGCTCGCTCACAAAAGTTCAAATAATTTGAATGATAGACAATCCCACCAGCATCTGTATCCTCGTAATAAACTCTAATTTGCATTATGTATCCCTTATCCTCTAATCTTTTTTTAGCTGATACTGAACTCTACTCTATTTCGTCCATTTTCTTTCGCTTTGTAGAGTGCATCATCAGCTCTTGCTAATAAACTATCTCCTGTATCTGAGGGGTTAAATATGCTTACTCCAAAGCTTGCTGTTAAGTTTTCAATAGCAACAAATTTATAAGACTCTATATTTTTTCTTATTTTTTGTGCTACAAGTATTAGATCTGAGATATTCGCTTCTGGGCAAATTACTAAAAACTCTTCCCCTCCCCATCTTCCAACTGTGTCTGTTTCTCTAATTGTATCTTTTAGTATTTTTGCTGTTTCTAGTAAGACTTTGTCCCCTATTAGGTGTCCATGTTTATCATTGATTTGCTTAAAGTGATCTATATCCAAAATAATAATTCCAAAAGAGCCACTATACCTTTTGGCTCTTGTTACCTCTTGTGAAAGTATCTCATCAAGCTTATAGCGATTGTACAGTTCAGTGAGTTGATCTGTCATATAAAGTTTATAAAATTTTTCATTTGATTCTTTTAGTTTTTTAGCTGTTTTATAGAGCATACTATGTTTATAAATAACTAGCACAATCAACAAAATAAACAACCCTGTAAACACATAGATATAAGGAAAATCACTATAACGCGAAAGATCCCTCCATACTTTTTTAAAATAGGTCACTATACAAGTATCTATATAAACAAACTCCTCAATATCGATACTATTCTCAACTAATCCCATCACATTGTAAAGGTCATAAATTCTTTGAAGTTTGTTAAGATTGATCTCTCCTAATCGTTCTGTTTTATA
>JAGYNS010000057.1 GCA_018399655.1 Campylobacterales bacterium | reverse complement strand
TATCAGTGCTGGTAACTTAGTCCCAATTGAAATAGTTATTGAAACAATTGTAACAGCAATTAAAAAAGCTCCAACGCCAGTGGTTGTTATTGATGGATACCCACGAAGTGCTGAGCAAATGGAAGAGCTTGATAAGTACCTTCAAAGTGAGCCAGAAGTAAAACTTGAAAGTGTAATCGAAGTTGAAGTATCAGAAGAGGTTGCAAGAGATAGAGTACTTGGACGAGCTAGAGGAGCTGATGATAATAACGAAGTATTTAACAATAGAATGAAAGTATATACTGACCCACTTGCAGATATTCAAAAATTTTATGAAGCAAAAGGGCTATTGAAAAAGATCAATGGTGAGCGAACTATTGAAGAGATCGTTGATGAGATGGATCAATATATTCAATTAAGAGTATAATGAGTCTATGAATTTTTACTCAGTTATTATTGGAACTGAACTTCTAAATGGGCGTCGTAATGATGCCCATTTTTCATTTCTCAATAATGAGCTTTTAAAAAGAGGGTGGGAGCAAAAAGCCTCTTTTGTAATAAAAGATGAGCCACCTTTTATGGAAGATATATTCAAGCTTATTAAAAATGATCCAGATGGGGTGATGTTTTGTTTTGGTGGGATTGGGGCTACACCAGATGATTACACAAGAGAGTGTGCAGCCAATGTGTTTACCCAAAGGAAAATGGAGATACACAAAAAGGCAAAAAAATTGATTGTTGATAGATTTGGCGATGAGGCTTATCCCCATCGGATCAATATGGCAAATTTACCAATAAAAGCGGAGCTTTTAGATAATGTTGTGACCAATATCCCAGGATTTTATTTAGAAAAAAAGTATTTTTTTACTCCAGGTTTCCCTTCGATGGCACACCCAATGGTTATAGAAGCTCTTGATAAGTTTTATCCATCCCATAAACAAAAGTATAGATACTTTTTAAAAGCTATGTGTAGTGAAAATGATCTTATAGATACGATGAAGCAGTTACCTTCAAGTATTGATTTTTCATCCTTGCCTCAAATCAATGGTGATAAAAGGGCTGTAATTATCTCAGTAGCTTCTTACAACAAAGAGGATGCAAAAAAATATTTTGAGCTATTTACCAATTTTTTAGAGCAAAAAGATATCGCCTATTCACTAAAGGATCACTAGGCTTAAAAAATCACCCCTTTATTTTCTAAATATTCATTTTGTATCTCAATATCACTGCTTTCTTGAGGAACTTTTGAAGTTGGAGTAAAAAGTTCTAGTTTTCCATTGTAGATTTGTTCAAAAACATTTTTAGGTTTTATAAATTCTCGTGGAGTTTCTGGGTGACTTTGAATCCAATTTGAGTAAAAGTACTGAAATGCAGGACCTGCTGCTCTTCCCCCTGTTTCAGATTTGAACATTGGTGTATTGTCATCATTTCCAAACCAAACTAAAGTTTGCATAGAGGGGGTGTATCCACAAAACCATGCATCTATGTTGTCATTGGTTGTTCCTGTTTTTCCAGCTATATCTATCCCTTTTACATCTGCTATTCGTCCAGTACCCCGTGTTACCACATCATTTAATATAGAGGTCATAAGGTAGGTTTGTTCAGGAGTTGTAATATATCTTTCCTCTTTTTCAAAAATGATTTTTTGGTTGTTTCTATCCTCAATTGATGCTATAAGGTAAGGTTTTACCATGATCCCTTTATTTGAAAACAAAGTGTACATATGGCTAAAGTCAATTGGTGATATCCCAAAACTTCCCAAAGTGATAGAAAGATCATAAGGGATATTTTCAAATCCAAATCGTTTTAGCTCTTTATATAAAAGATCTAGTCCCATATCATTAGTAAGATTGATTGTTGCAAGGTTTCTTGAGTGTACTAATGCTTCTCGAAAAGGGATAAGCCCTTTGAAGTTTTTTTCATAGTTTCTTGGTTGCCATGATTTCTCCTCATTATCAGGTGAGCGATAGGTATAGTTTCGCCCTATATCTTTAAGATTACTAGCAGTTGAATATCCAAGATCAAGTGCCACTTGATAAATAAAAGGCTTTACCGCACTTCCTGGTTGTCGTATACTTTGGGTAGCTCTATTAAAATTTGATTGCTTATAATCAATTCCACCCACCATAGAAAGTATTGCACCTGTGTCATTTTCAATGGTGATAATTGCACCGTTAAGAGTTTTGGTCATACTCTTTTCACTATCTGGATGGGGGTCTCTTTTTTTGATTTTATCATAAGCATGTAGTAGTGCTTCTTTGGCTATTTTTTGAGCTTCATAGTCTGCGGTTAAGGTGATCTTATATCCACCTGTATACAGATCACTCACATCATTTTTTAGCTGCTTTATTACATGATCTAAAAGGTATGGTGCTTTGTTGAGCGTTAGGGTGTCATCATAGATTGTTGGTCGTTCATTAATAGCTACTTCATATTCACTTTGACTAATCCACCCTAGCTTTTCCATACGATTGACCACTTGGTTCGCTCGTATTAAAGAGTATTTTAGGTTTCTTGTAGGATCATAAAAACTAGGGGCTCTAGGAAGACCTACTAAAAGGGCTATCTCTTTTAAAGTGAGCTGATGAAGCTCTTTATGAAAATAGCCTTTTGCAGCTGTTTTTATCCCATAATATCCATGTCCAAAGTAAACATGATTGAGGTATCGCTCCAAAATCTCCTCTTTGGTTAAAAGTGTTTCAAGTCGCAAAGACAAAAGAGCTTCTTTTATTTTTCGTATAATCTTTTTATCTCTGGTTAAAACCATGGTTTTTACAAGCTGTTGGGTCAAAGTACTAGCCCCCTCAACTAGTTTCATAGCTTGGATATCTTTTATGATAGCTCTCGCAATTGCATCAAAATTAAGACCATTGTGTTCAAAAAAGTTGGTATCTTCTATGGCAACCAAAGCTTCAGTAACACGGGGTGGAATATCGCTATATTTTACAAATACACGGTGCTCCCCTTTAAAGATATTTCCTAGATGAACACCATTTCTATCATAAAACTGTGTGGTGAGTCTTGGTTTATAATCAACAATTGTTTCTATATCAAATCGAATTTGTGAATATAAAAAAAGCAACCATCCAAAAACACCAATTCCCGTGAGAACTCCTAAGATAAAAATGGCTTTAAAAAACTTTTTTATCATACTCGAAACTCCCTATTTGAAAAGTTACTTTCTATAAGGGTTTGAGTATACCGCTCATTTGGATTTTTTAAAATCTCATCTGTTTTACCGTATTCTATAATTGTTCCTTTATTCATAATAGCGAGCTGTTTACAAGTAGATTTTACTGAAGTGATATCGTGACTTACAAAAACAGTAAGAAAACCAAGCTTTTTTTGAAGTGTTTTAATAAGGTTTAAAATATTTTCTTTATTTTCAAAATCAAGTGCTGTAGTGGGTTCATCAAGAAGTAAAAGCTTTGGCTGAGTACTTAATGCAATCGCTATAACGACCCTTTGAAGCTGTCCACCACTTAGTTGTACTGGAAACATATTTTGTAATTTTTCTTCTAGTCCTACAAGTTCAAAATACTCACTCATAATATTTTGTGGCTGAAAAAATTGTTTTGCAATCTTTGTCATAGGGGAGAGTGAGGTAAATGGATTTTGAGGAATAAAACTGATATTTGTTTTATTGAGTTCAAAATCACTTGTGTATTGAAAGTCTGCTTGTAAATTTGATGGCAAGAGTCCTAAAATAGCTTTCAGTGTAAGAGACTTTCCACTTCCACTTTGCCCCACTAGCCCAAGGGAATGCTCTATAGTTAGAGCATCACTTTTTACAAGATCAACCAAAAGTTGATCTTTGTGGCGAATAGTTAAAGAGTTGATAGTTAAAGTTGCCATATCTATTTGGGGTACTAACTGTTCAAAATAATGGTGTATCCATTTGATCTGGGATATCCAATCCCATAAGTTTTAAAACAGTTGGTGCGATATTATTTAACGCTCCTTTTTTTACCTTTTCTACATTTTTTGCTAAAATAAAACAGTACACATCTCCAACAGTGTGATTGGTAAGGGTGTTTCCATCTTTATCTTTCATCATCTCACAATTTCCATGATCTGAAGTGAGAACCACATTATACCCTAACTCTTTTGCTTTATCAAAAATAAGCCCCAGCTCTTTGTCAACTGCCTCAACCGCTTTGATACCAGCTTCGTACACACCCGTGTGTCCCACCATATCACCATTGGCAAAATTTACAACTATAAAGTCATTTTCTTCATCCATTCCAGCTCGAACAGCTTCACCTACTTGTGGTGCTGCCATTTGGGGTTGAAGATCATAAGTCGCTACTTTTGGAGAGGGGATCAATACCCTTTTTTCATTTTCAAATGGTTCCTCTTTTCCTCCATTGAAGAAAAATGTTACATGGGCATATTTTTCAGTTTCAGCAGTGTGAAGTTGAGTAAGACCCGCTTTTGATATCACTTCACTTAAAGTGTTTGTTGGAGTCTCTTTTGGAAACAGTACTGGTAGAGGAAGGCTCTTATCATATTGGGTCATGGTTGCAAGATGCAGTTTTTTATTTGTGGTTGTAAATTGATCAAAATCATCTTTTGCCATAGAGCTACTAAGTTCCCTTGCTCTATCACTTCGAAAATTTGCAAAAATAATCCCATCATTATCTTCCACCCCATTGTAATCAAAACTTACAGGTTCTATAAATTCATCATAAATATCTTTTTCATACTGAGAGTCGATGTAAAGCTCTACATCCACAAAGCAATTGTTTTTTCCAAATATGATCTGATCATACGCTTTTTGGATTCTATCCCAGTTGTTATCCCTATCCATTGCATAATATCTTCCCCCAATAGTAGCAATTTGAATTGAGTCATTACAAATCTCTTTGATAGTTTTTATATAATTTTTTGCAGAATCAGGAGCTACATCGCGTCCATCAGTGATGAGGTGAAGATAAACTTTCTTGCCACTATTTGAAGCAATTTGTGCTAAAGCGATAAGATGATCTATATGGGAGTGCACCCCACCATCACTTAAAAGCCCCACAATATGGATATTGTTTGATTTTTCAAGAGTATTTTTGAGTATCTCATTATCTTTTAAAGTATCCTCTTTAATAGCAATATTGATTTTTACTAAATCTTGGTATAAAACACGACCAGCTCCTATACTCATATGCCCAACTTCACTATTTCCCATTTGTCCATTGGGAAGCCCTACATGCTCCCCGTAAGTTTTAATAAGACTATAAGGAACCTCTTTAAAAAGTTTTTCATAAGTTGGTTTTTTCGCGTTACAAAAAGCGTTATATTCACAAGAACTGTTGTGTCCGATACCATCAGTAATAATTAAAATTGTTTTGTTTCTGTTTTTCATAATGTTTTATAACCTTTATAGAATAATTTTGATATAATCCATGTTTCTTATAATGTTAGCACATTACATCTTATAAAAGGTTTCAATTTGTTTTATTGGTTTTACGGTTATTTAGATATTAATATTTTTCAATATATTTCGATTCGCGCTGGGCTTGGTTTTTTTATCGCTTTTTTTTTAACATTATTTTTAATGCCAAAGTTTATACGGTGGGCAAAAGCAAAAAAAAGAAGCCAGCCTATTTATGAACATGCTCCCCACTCCCATCAAGTAAAAGTAGGAACTCCTACTATGGGTGGGATAGTTTTTGTGTTTACTACTATTATTGCGACACTTTTAACAGCAAAACTCAATAACCCTTATGTGGTAGGGGGATTACTGATTATTGGTCTATTTAGTTTAATAGGGATCAAAGATGATCTTGCAAAAATTTTAAAGAATAAAAATGATGCGGGTCTTACTCCAAAACAAAAGCTGTTTTTTCAGTCATTATTCTCTTTGGTTGTCATTGGTGCTTTATTTTATGCGGATCATACCACTACACTTTTTGTTCCATTTTACAAGTATCCTGTAGTGGATATGGGGCTTTTTGCTTTTGTTTTTTGGACTTTAGTGATGGTGGCAACTTCCAATGCAGTAAATCTTACTGATGGATTGGATGGTTTGGCTGTAGTCCCTTCTATTATCTCATTTTTTACCCTTTCTATTATTGTATATATTACAGGGCACGCTATTATTAGCAATTATCTTTTGTTGCCAAATATACAATTAGCAGGGGAGCTTTCAATCGTTGGAGCTAGTTTTGTAGGAGCACTCATCGCTTTTTTATGGTTCAACTCCCATCCAGCTCAAGTTTTTATGGGGGATACTGGAAGTTTAGCTATAGGTGGATTTATGGGCTATTTAGCCATAGTAGGAAAAAGTGAGATTTTACTTTTAGCTATTGGGTTTTTATTTGTGATGGAAACCGTATCGGTGATTTTACAAGTGGGATTTTTTCGATTATTTCAAAGAAGAGTATTTCTTATGGCTCCTATTCATCATCATTATGAGCAAAAAGGGTGGCATGAAAATAAAGTGATTATCCGTTTTTGGATTATTGCATTTATGTCTAATCTTATCGCAATACTTAGTTTAAAAATTCGATAACAATGCGTATATTAGGAAAAGGAAAAACGGCACAAGCGATACAAGAAGTTTATCCAGATGCAAAGTTATACGATGATAATGATCATGAAAATTTTGATAGTAACTCTAGTGAACTTACCATTGTAAGTCCAGGGATCCCTCCATATAACTATTTAGTACAAAATACAAAAAATATTCAAAGTGATTATGATCTTTTTTTAACGCCTGATAAATTTACTATATGGATCAGTGGAACCAATGGAAAAACAACTACCACAGGGATGATCTATCATCTACTCAAAGAGGAAGGCTTTTTTTGTGGGGGAAATATTGGAACACCCTTAGCAAACATTGCCCATGAAAAAAAACTTATTTTAGAGACCTCTTCATTTACCCTTCACTATACCAATAAAGCAAAACCAAATATCTATATATTGCTCCCAATTAGTGAAGATCATATCTCATGGCACGGAAGTTTTCGTGAGTATGAAGATTCAAAGCTCAAACCACTTCAATGGATGGGCAAAGATGATATTGCCATTGTCCCTAGCAAATATAAAGAGTTTCAAACAGATTGTACACTTTATCATTATAGTGGTGTTGAAGATATCTCCAGCCAGTTTAATATTGATATTAAAAAGTTAAAATTTAAAGAGCCTTTTTTGATAGATAGTATATTAGCTCTTTGTGTAGAAAAAATCTTATACGATACGCTCAATTATGAAAAGATAAATAGCTTTCAAGCAGACCCACATAAAATAGAAGAGTTTAAAGATCAAAAAGGAAGAGTTTGGGTTGATGATTCAAAAGCAACCAATATTGATGCTACAATACAGGCTTTAAAGTCATATAGTGGAAAAAAAATATATCTCATTTTAGGGGGAGATGATAAAGGGGCTGATATGAAGCCACTTTTTGCTGAGCTAAAAAGATATAATATAGAGATATTTTGTATAGGAACCAATACAGAAAAGCTTGATAGTTTAGCAAAAGATTTTTCAATCACTTCATATCCATTTGGAACACTTGATAAAGCAGTTGCATCTATCTTTAAAAAATTAAGTTTAGATGAAGTTGCCATTTTATCTCCAGCCGCTGCTTCTCTTGATCAGTTTAGCTCTTATAAACATCGAGGAGAAGTGTTTAAAGATTTAATTTTGCCAAAAATTTAAATTTTTTTATAAAATCTTACATTTATCTTACTTTGCTTTGGTATAATATTTTAAGGAATTTTATTACTTTACCAATAAAGGGAAGAGATGCTAGGCAAATTTTTACAAAAAACAGAAGATCTAATAAAAGCTTTTAAAGAGGAACTTTTTCGGCATGAACTAGATGAAAATGTTTTACTTGAAATATTAGAGACAAAAAAGTTTTCAATAAATCATCAAGATAAAAAAGGGAATACTTTTTTACACTATTGTATCATGAAAGATAAGTTTAAATCAGCTTTATGGCTTATAGAGCAAGGGGCTGATCTAGAGATTGAGAATATCAACAATATATCACCTATTTTTTTACTTATTGAGAAAAAACACTATACATTATTAGAGATTGTACTTGAAAAAAAGCTTGTAAAAGTTGATAAAAAAGATAATTTTGGTCGTACACTTCTTCAAAATGCAGTGGTGTTAGGCTATTCAGAGGTCGCACAACTTTTTATTCAATATGGTGCAGATATCAATTCTAAGGATAACAACAATAGGCATGTGCTTTTTGATGCACTCTCTTTTGGGGATAAAAAGTTTATTAAGCATCTTTTATCATGTGATGATTTAGAATTAAATGTAATAGATAAAAATCAAGACTCAATTATGCATCATCCCCAAGTAAGATTAGATGATGAAAATGCTATTGGACTTTTAGAAGCAGGGGCGGATGCAACAATTAAAAACAAAGAGGGGGATACATTTCTTTGTACAACGGCACTTCGAGGAATTGAAGCAGAAGAGGTTGTAAAAACAGCTATTAAAACAGGAAATGATATCAATTCAAGGGTAAAAAATAATAACTCTATTTTGATGGAGCTTGTTGCTGCATCTTCAAAATTAACAGAAGCGGAGAAAGAGAGAAGAGATAGTCTTCTTAAAGTCTCAAAAGTTCTTATTCAAAAAGGGATTGATGTTAATGCTGTTGACAATAACAATGAAACAGCACTGTTTCGAGCTGTAAGAGACCAAGATGTGGAGCAGGTAGGATTTTTACTCTCAGCAGGGGTTGATCCTAATGTTGTCAATAATAATTACGAGACAGTATTTACAATCGCCGTATTTGATGGGATTGACTCTTTGGATATTATATTGCTTTTATTAAAGCATGGGGTTGATCCTTCAATTAAAAATCATAAAAAACAAACAACATATGAGATATTAAACGAACTTGTTTTACATACACACAATAAAAAACTAATAGAAGATAAATCAATACTAGAAAGGATCAATGTAAGTGGGCAGTACTTAATAGTCTTAAAAGAGATACTTTCTCATAGTAAAGATCAATTAGATTTTTATGATTCAAAGGGAAATCCTTTATTTTTTGAGCCACTACTAGAAGATCATTTCCCTATGTTTAAAATCTATTTACAAAATGGATTGAATATTCACAGAACCAATGTAGAAGGGTATAATTTGTTTTATAAGTATGTGGTAAAAGTATTTGAAGAAGATAATGAAGATATAGATTTTCAAAATAATTTAAGTTTACTATTAAGCAAAAAAGTTGATCACAATGCTCAAGATCATACAGGCTACACCGTTTTACATAAAATTATGCACACAAGATGTAATATAACTCTTTTTGATATTTTAACCGAAGTGGTGCTTTTTAATTATAAAGTTCAAGATAACTTAGGAAGAAGTGTTATCCATGCAGGTGTATGGAATGATCAAAGAATAATAATGAAACGAATTCATAATATTGATAAAAATACGGTTAATATAACAGATTCATATGGTATTTTACCAATCACTTATGCAGCACTTTTAGGGAATAAAGAACTTGTATTGTTGTTTTTGGAGATGAAAGCAAATATAAGAAGTAAAGTGAAAATAGCACCACAAGCAGTTGAAAAAGCTATTTTACCTTCAGCAATTTCATCATC
>JAGYNS010000056.1 GCA_018399655.1 Campylobacterales bacterium | reverse complement strand
TTCCTTTACCAGATCCCTGACCAGGTCTTCAATGTCACCGCCCACATACCCGGTTTCGGAAAATTTGGTGGCATCTGCCTTGACAAAGGGGATGCCGATTTTTCTTGCAATGAGCTTGATCAGATAGGTTTTGCCGACTCCAGTGGGCCCGAGCATGAGGATGTTGGATTTTATGTTTCCTGTGATAGTACCTTCATACTCGCTGTTGATTTCTCTTTGTTTAATACGGTTAAGGTGGGTGCAGATTTTTGTTGCAAGGACTGTTTTGGCATTGTCCTGCCTTACAATATACTGATCCAGATAGGAGATCAGCTCCCTGGGTCTGATGTCAAAATTAATCAGGTCTTTTTTGCCTGATTTCTTTTCTTTTCCGTGAACCGGCGCTTCCTGGGGAAGCAGGGAAGGGGAGATTATTTTTACATTTCCCCCGAATTTTTTGTTCAAAAATTCTCCCAGTTCCTTTTCAATTTTTTTTGGGTCGGGTCTGTTTTCATTTTTATCAGTCATAATCCTACCATTATAATCATGGAGTAATTTTGTTCAAGGAATATCTGTTTTTTTTGTCTTTTTTTTTTTTAAACAGCATACAGGGTTTTCCAGTGGATCTTAACACCATGGTGGATGGCAATAGTTTGCCTTTAAAGCCCATGGCCCTGCATCCACAGGGAAAATCAGGGTCCCAGGTGATATAGAAATGACAGCACTTGCGGCAGTTTATCCGTTTTCTTTTCTTCATGGGGATAACAATAAGAAAAAGCCGCGAACAATGAGTGCGCGGCTTTTTAAAGTTTGGTGCCGAAGGGGAGATTTGAACTCCCACGGGTCGCCCCACACGCCCCTCAAGCGTGCGTGTCTACCGATTCCACCACAGGTGCATTTAAGAAGTGAAATTATACAAAAATAAACTTAAACCAATATATTTTATATCTTAAATTCCATCTCCACCTCTTTTGCTTTTTCTATCCCTACCATTGTAAAGCCATCATCTGTGATGTACTTGAGCTCTTTGAGAAGTTTTAAAAGCTTTTTTCCAACTTTAAAAGTAAACAATCCCCCATTTTCTAAAGTGATTATGATATCTTTAAAAGACTCCCCTTCTTCTTTTTTATACAATGCCAAAAGTAAAACTCTCAGTTCCATATTTTGCTCAAACTCTTTTTCTAAACTCATAAAAATACCCTTTTATAATAATATGCAATAGCTAAAAAGCCAACTCCTAATAATACAGTTACCACTGATAGTGGGATAAACGATACCATAATTCCTATAAAAAATGTTGTAAGTACATTGGAAAACATAAATACCATCTCATTGTATGCTAAAACTCTCCCTAAATAGTGTGGGTCGATTTTTTCTTGAAGCATCGCATAGGTATAGGACCAAATTGAAGCGGTGACAAACCCCACAAAAAACATCCCCACTAATCCTATATAAAAATCTTTTTGCACAAATGCCCAAAAAATAATAGCAAACCCTTGGAAAATAAAAAGATACAATAGCCTTTGTTTATTTATCCAGTTTCCTATAACAAATGGACCAATCATTAGTGCTAACGCTCTAAAGGCATTGGTAAGCCCTATGGCTAAAGCAATCGCTATTATCTCTTTGTAGTAATAATCTGCAAGGAGTGTTACGATCGTATCAAACATTGTAAGCCCAACACTTGCATGAAGTATCATATAGTGGATGATGTAGCTATTTTCTTTGATATACAAAAAACCTTTTTTGATAGACAATAAAACATTATCAACCGCTTTTTTCGTTTTTACTGTAAACTCAATTTGTATCAGTATTGCAATTGCTATTAAAAACAGTATACTATCTATTATAAAAGCTATTTTTATACCCCAAATACTTACTACAATCCCACCTATTGCCATCCCTGCTGTGAATGTAAAAGACCAAATGATGGAGTGTAGGTCATTTGCTTTGATCAATACTTTTCCACTCAACAATTTAGGGAAATAGGTCATTTGTGCAGTAAAAAATATCGAAGCACTCCCCATACGAATAAATAGAAAAATCAATAGCAACCATACTTGATCAATATCATTAATCAATAAAAAACAAAGCGTCATCGTAAACTCTGTAAAAAGAAGTGTGATCATCAATGGCTTTGCAGAGATTCTATCTACGATAGTTCCGCTAAAAGGAGCTAATATAATTCCTGGTATTAGATGCATGGCGGTCACAGTTGCTATAAGAATTGGACTAGCCCCTAGCTTTACCATCAAGGTATAAATTGCTACATTGGAAAACCATGCACCAAAATAGGCGATAACCTGTACCATAGACATATACCGCACTATTTTATGGTTGACTAAAAGCTCTTTAAAACTCAATTGTGTTCTTTATCGTAAGCTTACTATTTAAATTCTATTTTTTTCAATGATGAAAAGCTTTGTGGATTTGGAAGGTGAATCTCACATTTATATGAAGAGATATACTGCTCATCAGCAACAGTATACAACTTTGCAATTTTTAAATCAGTTTTTTCTCCATCTATATAGATATCTTTTTGTTTGATAGTTTGAGCTTGATCTATTGGGATATAAACCACTAGTTTCCCTTTTGATCTATCCATAGCTGTATAAAGCTGTGTTCCTGGATTGACATAATCCCCCTGCTCCACAGCAATATCATAGATATAACGATTTGACTCATAAAGGTTTTTATTTTTTATTGTATCTTCAAGGGTTGCTATTCTTGTTTGAAGATCACTAATAGTAGAAGTGGCATTAAGTATTTTAATTCTTTGGTTGTCTTTATCAAATTTTGATTTTGACGATACTTTTTCAAATCTCTCAAGATTTTCCTCTTCAAGGGATTGGATCATTTGAAGGTTTTGAAGTTTGATCTTTGATTGTTTGAGGTCTATTTTATTGACGGTATCATCTATTTTAATAATAAGCTGACTATCTGTTAGCTGCATAGCTTCTAAAGAACTGTTCACATAGGTTACTTGACCACTTACGCTACTTTTAACTTTGTAGGTATGTATGGGCTCTAATTTTGCAAAATATTCTTGCGAAGCAAAAAGGGTAATGCTTAGTATAAAAAATAGGAACATTTGTTTCATTATTTATCCTCGAGTTTTATTTTTTGAAATATATCATTATTTATCTTTACTTCTAGTTTAAAGCTAGCACTATTTTTATTTTTAATTTTTCCTCTATATGTTTTCCCATCTACTTCTATAGCTACCTCATCTATAGTAAAAATATCCCCATCTTTTTTAAAATGAACAATAGCTTCATAGTGTTGTGAGAGTTTTTTCTTTAAAAGCTCTTGATCAAATAAAACTTTTAAATTTATTGTGTTGTCTAGCTGATACAAAGGAAGTGCTTTTAATCGAGCACTTGTACTCATTTGTTCTTTTTGAAAGTCTTCCACAATAGGTTTTCCAAATACCACTTTAAAAGCGTTATTGAAAGCTTTTTTTAAAAGTGGTTCTAAGTTTTTTTCCTCTTGGTAGTGATTTTTGATTGAGTCAATTTTTCCATTATAATAAGAAGCTTGCCCATGAAATTTTTGCTCAATCTTTGCAATAGCCTCTTTTTTGGTTTGCTCTATCGCTTTAAGTCTTTGGATATAGTTGTAGTACCTTTCATATTTTCCAGGATTGAGGTCTATATCTTCTGGGATATATCTTTCTTTTACTGGTTTTTGTGGCAATTCTTCTTTTATTTGCTCACTTATAAAATGATTTGTAAAGATGGAAAGTTGTGTATCATGATCCAATGTTTTATAGGGATTTGCCCACAATGAACATATAAAAAAAGATAAAACTATGGCAAACTTACTCATCTATATCCCTTACACACCGTACTGTATTTAGAGTATTTTTATCTATAAAGTTTGATTTTCCATTTTCAAAATCTACAAACCAATAAAGATCTTGATCACCCACATATGGAGTACCGCTCCAGTATTTTTGAGCTTTATTATAGCGAAACTCTTTTTTTATATACCCATTTGTATTTGTGATATCGATGATACTTTGAAGCTGTTTTATAGATGGCAAATACCAGTCGGTGTAGCCGTTTAAAATTAAAGTGTCACAATACACCTTTGCCATGGTGATATCTTCTTTGTACACTACCTCTTCATCATCTTGCCACATAGTGCCATTTTTGAGATCAAACACTGCTTTTTCACTTTTCTCAAACTCTGCATACACAAAATGAAAAAATAGAAGCGTTATAAATACTAGTTTCAATACTCACCCTTTTTATTGGAAAGTGTCCGTACACAGCGAATATAAAACTGTTCACTTTCATTTCTTGTATCGCTCACTCCAGTTTGAAAATCTACTACCCAATAGTTTTTCTCTTTCGATTTTTCTTTAGCCTGCTTTGAACTACTTAAGTAAAAATCACTTTGTATATTTTTTATCTTCGCGATAGTGCTTGGATTGGATTTTGTATAGTCAATAAGCTCCATGAGCTCATAATAGCTAGGGGCTCGCCAATCTTTTCTATTGGCCAAAACAAGATCACGGCAATACACTTTAAGCTCTACAATATTCATTTTTTGTGTGCTATTGATTTTTTGATCTTGCCACATAAGATTATTGTGTACAAAAGTTTTATCAGCATATTTGGCTATTTTTGTTTCCCTTTGCATTTGTAAAAAGTTTTCATACCTTTGTACCTCTTTTTGCTTATGGGTATCAACATATTGTTTAATAAGGTTGTCTATTTTATTTTGGGAGATATTCACTAAACTTGGCTCCCCCCAACTAAACGAAGATTGAGCCAAAAGAGAATAGGTTAAACTACAATAGATTATGAAAAGCTTTTTTATAGTATCCCCTTTTTGTTCATCTGCTTTATTTGTTGTAACATCTGTTTTTGAAGATGCTTTAACACTTTGGTATCTTCTGTTTGTTCAAACTCATAGATGATTTTATCGAAATCTTTATCAATATTGATATAAACCGCTACAATTTTCAAGATCTCATTTTTGCTATTTGCATTGGCTAACTTTTTATACAGTGGCAACTCTTTTTGTTTTTTGCTTTTTTTCATTGTAAATAATTTTTGGATCACTATAAAAAGAAAAAGTACAACAACTATACTTACAACTCCAAGAAGAAAATAAAGTAGCTTATCCTCTTTGGAGGTTGAGGATGTTTTTTGATCTGTTTTATTTTCTATTTGCAGTGTAGGGGTATTTGAAGTGGTTGGGCTTTTTACATTTATAGTATATTTTTGGGTTTTGATTGTATGGGTTTTATTTGTTGTAGGATCAAAATATTCAATCACCACAGGTGGTATAGTAAAACTTTTGGAAGAAAGAATAGAAAATGCCTTTGTATATTCCCCTTGATATTTTTTTCCCTTATATTCAAAGTTTTGATCCGCTGGGTTTTCATAGATAGTAGCTTCGGGGATATCTAGCTTTATATTTGGAATATCATCCATATTCCCCTCCCCTTTAATTTTTACTTTAAATGAGACTGCTTCTCCTTGTGAGACTTCCGTTTTGTCTACACCCCCTTCAATTTCAAATTTTCCTACCAAAGCTAGATCATTTGGGGTCTTTTTCACATCAAGAGTGATACTATTGGAGTAGACTGATCTTTTGTTAGCAGCTCCTGTGAGAAAAAAGCTATTGGCACTATTAGAATCCATAGTCACCACTTGTATACTCAATGGACCTATATCTAGCACCCCTTGTTTTTGAGGGAAAAGAAGATACTGCAACCCCTGATAGTGATAATTTGGGTCAGCATCTTTTATAGGAAGATTCTGCTTGATCTGTTTGACCCAAAAACCATCAAATATAGGTGGCTGAAACTGTAAATCAACCACATTGATATCTTTTCTATATCGAAAAAGCAGATCAAGTTTTACCATCTCCCCTACAAACACCTCTTTTTTATCCACTTTTAGTTCAAAATCAAAAAGATTTGAGATAGTTTTTTCCACCTTTTCCATCTGCACTGTTTGTGACTTGGTTCTCATCACTTTCCCATCTACCCTTACTTCAAAAGGGGGAATTGTGATACTTTTATCAGGCTTAAACATATAGGTTTGTTCCAGCGTTGAGGACTTTTTCCCATTCACAATATGTGTTTGAACTGATCTTCCCAAAGTTTGAACTGTATAGTTTTCAATGGTAGTGATATTTGGCATCTTTACATCACTCCCTTTGGCAACTATTCCAAACTGTACACTATCCCCTTGGGTAAAACTTTGTGGTGCTTTTAACTGCACGGTTGCTAAAAGTATAGTTTGAGAAAGGAAAATGAAAAAAACTATTTTACCAAGGGTCTGTTTCATCTGCACTATCCTCTTGATCTTGAATTGGAGCTTTGTATATTAACACTGGGCTTTTTTTCTCTTCTTGCAATTGATTGAGCCACTTTTTCTCCTCCGTTTTTGATATCTCTTCTTCTTTTTTTTGTGATTGTTCTTGCTGGTTTTGCATCTGCTTTTTTTGTCCATCTTCCTTTTCTTGCTCGTTTTTCCTCTTTTGAGTTTCTTGTTTTTTCTCTTGATTATCCTTTTTTTGGTCATTATTTTTTTGCTCTTTTTGATTATTGGTTTGATCATTTTTCTTCTTTTGTTTTTCTTGCTCTTGCTTCTCTTGCTCTTTTTGCAAAGATTCATTGACCTTTTCAAGATTTTGTTTTGTTTGCTCATCATATTTTACCTTCAAAGCTTTTTCATAAAACTCTTTTGCTTTTTGAAGATCTTGAAGTTTTACATAGCTATTGCCTATATTATGAAGTTTTTTATGCTCTAAATTAGTTTCATTGGTGATCACTTTTGAGTACACATCGATAGCCTCTTGATATTTTTCTTGTTTATATAAGCTATTCCCGAGATTGTACAAAGATTGCTTTGTAGTTCGAATATTTCTGTACTCTTGTGCTGCTTGTTCATATTGTTTTGAGTCATAATATTGTTTTGCTTTTTCTATCTTTTCAAAATCTAATTCAAAAGCGTTTAATGAACTATTATATCCAAAAAAGAAAATGACCAAAAATACAACAGCTCCTAGTGATGAACTTCTATTTTTCATTGGTGGCAATGAGCTTAAAGCGATCAACAAACAAAGTAAACCTAGCCCCAATGGATAATAAAAAAGCTCTGTATATGTTTTTATATTTTGCTGTTGAAAAGTTTGTTTTTGGGATTGGGTATTGATCCTTTGGACGATAGACAAAACATCTTGTGAATCAAGGGTATAGTCTATATATCCACCTTTTGTTTCAAGAGCTAGATTTTTTATAGCACTATTGAGTTTTACGGTTACTATATCCCCTTGGTCATTTGTGATATAACCACCCTTTTGATCTGGTATAGCAGCCCCATTTGGTGTGGCTAAACCTACTGCATATATTCTAATATTTTTATTTTTTGCATACTCTATCTCATCTTCATAGTTTTGAGCATTTCCACCATCACTTAAAATGATCAAATTTTTTACCTCAAAATCCTCAAACATATACTGAGCTGTAGCCAAAGTAGCTTGGATGTTTGAACCATTTGCAAAATTATAGCTTGTGTCAATATTCTGTATTATAAACTGCAAAGAGGTGAAATCTTCTGTTACAGGGGAGAGTATCATCGCATCTTTTGCAAAAAGTACAATGCCTATAGTGGTATTTGAAAAATTTTCAACAAAAGCTTTAAGCTTCTGCTTAGCAAACATAATCCTTGAGGGAAAAATATCTTTTGCCTGCATAGACTTTGAAACATCCAAAGCTATCACTACAGGGATGAGCTCTTGGTCAATAGTGTGTTCTTTCTCATCTATTACAGGTCGCCCTAGTGCTACAATAAAAAATATCAATGTCAAAAATAAAAAAACATTTCGCGTAGTATGGGAAAGATAGCTTGAGTAAACTTGCAGTTTTGAAAGTATCTGTTTTGAAAAAAATTGCTCAAATCTTTTTTTAGAAGTAAAAATGAGTATGATTAAAAGAAGTAAAGGGATAAGCATCATATAGAATACATCTGGATTTAAAAATTGCATAAAGCGATTATAGGATATGAAATATAAAAGATCACTTAGCACTCAATTTAAGCTCTTGCCAATTTAAAAAAAAATTGCGTGGCAATACTTGACATATAATCACTCATATGCTATAATTATATTAGCACTTGAAGATTATAAGTGCCAATTTTAATAAATGGTTGATTGATGATTGACAAAAAAGAGTTTCTTTTAGATTCTATTATAAGAGCGTATATCGAACACCTTGAGCCTATTGGTTCTGGTCAGTTAAAAACGATGTATGACCTTTCATACTCCCCTGCCACTATTCGTGGATATTTTAAAAAACTAGGCGATGAGGGGTACCTAGCTCAAGAGCATGCAAGTAGTGGAAGAACTCCTACTACTGAAGCTTTAAAAGAGTACTGGTCAAGTAGAATCGATACAGAGATTGGTTTTGTTGATTATGATAAGTTAAATATATTATCCAAACATATTGGAGTTACAGTTTTTTTAAAAAAACAGAATAAACAAGTTCTTTCTAAAGTGACACAAATAGAAGACAACTATTTGCTTTTAGAGTTTAGCACTTTTACCATTGTGATTAAGTATAACAGTGCTTTATCAAAATTTTTAAGTGATATGATTGGGTTAGATGCCTACTCTATTTTAAAAGTGGCGAAACAAGTTGGAGCGAGTGAGCTTTATTCTGAATTGGATTCTTATATTTACAATAGGGACTTTCAAGTTATCAATGTGAAAGAGTTTTTAAAACTTTGCGTACAGTATAATTTTGATGAGATCACTATAAATAATTTTCTGCATGGTAATATCATGGAGACGATTCAGCAAGGGATATATTTCCAAGGAAGTGAAAACCTATACAATATACTTCCAGCAGAATACCTCGCTGTATCACACAATGTTCAAATAAATCAAGAGCATTATAAAATGGTAGTTTTAGGTGAACTATCAAAAGATTACGAATATTTTTATAAAGGGATAACCAAATGAGCGAACAAAAAACAAACAATGAAGAGCAAATAGAACAAGAACAGCCAACCGTAGAAGAGGCTGAAGTGATAGAACAAACAGAGCAAAATGATGAAGAGAAATTTGCTTCACTTGATGAGGAGTTCAAAACAAAGATGGAAGCCAAAGTGGCTGCTGCTGAAGAAAAAGCACAAGAGGCACACGATAAATATCTTCGAACACATGCAGATTTTGAGAATATCAAAAAAAGATTAGAAAAAGAGAAATATCAAGCGATAGATTATGCAAGTGAAAAGTTTGCAAAAGATCTTTTAACTACGATGGATACTTTAGAGATGGCACTACAAAGTGCCAATAGTGAAGCAGATCCAAGTGAACTAATTGAGAAGATGAAAGAGGGTATTGAACTGACACTTAAAAATATGGTAACTACTTTCGAAAAGCATGATATAAGTGTAGTTGAAACTGAAGAGTTTGACCCACAAGTTCACAATGCAGTGATGCAAGTAGATAGTGATGAAAAAGAATCTGGTCAAATAGTACAAGTGATGCAAAAGGGGTATATGTATAAAGAGAGATTACTTAGACCTGCAATGGTTAGTATAGCGAACTAGTCTTTTTACAGATTTCTTCGTTCAACTACGAAATTTAAAATGGTCATTTACTTTAGTAAACTTCCACTTTAAATTTCTTGTTTGCCTCGAACTCTTAGAAAATACTAGTTCGCTTGGATTTTGAGGGAAAAGTTCCGACCGTAATGTCGTAAAACTAAAGAGATAAATTTAAGTGTTTTATAAAAAATTATAAAATGTTTTAAAATAATAAAATTTAATAAAAAAAGGATAATAAAATGAAAACCTTCTTCTTTCTTATGATAA
>JAGYNS010000055.1 GCA_018399655.1 Campylobacterales bacterium | reverse complement strand
TGGGATAAAACTATTTTAGAAAATAAATCATTTTTAAAAACTATTGAGGAGCAACATGGTACAAGTTCTACAAGTGAAACAACCAATGATACCACCACAAGTAATTTTAGAGAAAAATTTGAAGCTAACTTTAGATCAACAGATGGGCATTATGTAAGAAGTAAAGCTGAAATGCTTATTGATAATTGGCTATATATGGCAGAAATTGTCCATGCTTATGAAAGAAAATTACCAATAGAAGAAGATGTCTATTGTGATTTTTATTTGCCAGCAGGTAAGGTTTATATTGAATATTGGGGATATGAAAATGACCCGAAATATTTAAAAAGAAAAGAGATCAAAAAAGCAGTTTATGAAAAATACAACTTTAAACTTATTGAGCTGAATGACGATGATGTCCTTAACCTTGATGATATATTACCAAGAAAACTATTGAAGTTTGATATACAGTCTTACTAGAAGCGAGATATGGGATTTTTGTTATTGAAACTAAAAATATTAACGGTTGGATTTTTGGAGATCAGAATTCTTAAGTTTGGAGTTATGAAGTGTTAAAAAAGTTATTTACTAAAAAAGACCCTATAGAAGATTACAAAACAATCGCTTTTTATAATTTTGCTCAATCTATTGGTGCTATAGAGTCAAGTGGTACAGAAAAATTAGATATAGATGAGCTTCTTTTAAAATCATTTTTATTTTTGGTAAAAGATACTGTAGTAACTCACAAGAAACAACAGGAATATCTTATATTTAAAGACAGATACAATAGATATTTAGATCACTGTATTGAAAACAAGCTCGTGAAAAAAGAGCAGTATTTAAAAGTAGAGAAGCTTTTTATCTCAACACCACCTGATATGTCACATATCAAAGTTCCTGATATAACAAAAGAGTTAAAGCAGATGGATTTTGATTTAGATAAAATGTCAGAAGTATTTTCAAAGTTAAAATAATAGAGTTATTAGACTCAGCCAATTTAGTTATAACAGCAGATATTCCACTAGCAGATAGGACTATTCTCTCTGAATTTTTTAGGTGTGGTATTATTCCATTTTTTATAGGCTCTATAAAATGAGCTTACTTCCGAGTAACCCAGCAAAAAAGCGATAGTGGTATCATCAAGGTTTGTGTTTAAAATATAGTGTTTTGCTAGTTTTTTTCTTACACTTGTAAGTGCTTCTAAAAAAGTTTTTGATTCAGCTTTGAGATAGTTTTGTAGTGTTCTAGTACTTACTCCAAAACTTTTTGCAATAAACTCTACAGTAATATTTTGATCCCCTATATTTTTCAATATCTCTTTTTGGGTTTTATGGAACCACGAGTTTTTTTCTAACTTGCTCAATATAGTATTTACTTGGGTTTCAAAATACTCATACATTGTAGGGTTTGCATTGCTCACGGGGATTGAGAGTTTACTTTTTTTAAAAAATATAGCATTTTCATCTTGTTCAAAATTGATATTGCTACCAAATACCTCATGATATGATATTTGATCATTTTGTTTTGGATACGCAAGGTTGGTATACTCTGGCAATACTTTTTGCCCAAGTATTTGACTGAGTATACTTAAAATAGCACTTAGGTGCACCTCTGCGTGAAAACTAGGCACGGGGATATATCTGTTTTCGTTGATATAGATTGCAAACTTATAATACTGCTCATCTTCTATAAAATGAAACTTCAAATGGGCACTTATGAGCTTTTGATAGGTGCTAAACTTTTCAATCATCTGTTTTAAGTCTTGTGTATTTAAAAGCAAATACCCCAAAATCCCTAAAGACTGATAAGGGATAGATTTTCCTATATCAAACGCAAGGTTTGGATTGTTTGTTTTTTCCATACAGTATCTAAAAATAGCGGACAATTTATAACTTTTGATCGTCTCACTTTGTTGTATATCGGTGTGTGTAAGATCAACAATTTGTAATAACTCTGTAAGTGAGATACCTGTTTTAGCTTCTAGTGTTTTGAGTACATAATGAAAAGTTACCGATGATACCTCTGCCATTTTTTGCTCCAATTTATTGTTATTTTCGTAAAATGTTAGTAATTGTTCATATACTAACATAATATATTGTCTATTTTTTCTCTATAATTGTATAAAAAATATTAGGATAAAATATGTGCAACTGTAAAAAGGGTAAAAATATAAGAGTTGATGAGAGTTATGTAAGTTTTAAAGATATAGATTGTTTTGAAAATGCTTGTGAGGTGGTAGATCATCTTTTGCGTATTTGCAAAGATCCTAAAAACAACAATGCCTACTGGGAGAAGTTTATTGAAAAAATTCCCCAAGCATATTATGATAGGGATGCAAAAAAAGATCCAAATGAAGCACTTTTATATCTTGTATGCTCAAACGCTTTTTATATCATAGAGCTTTTTGAGCAACTTGATGATGAAGATGCGATATATGCACTAGAGAAGTGCGAGCAAGAGTGTTGCTAGAGTATTTTTCTAGCTATCACTATTGAATATATCTCTTGTATATATCTTATCTTTCACATCCAATAGATTTTCACTTAATCTATTGGCAACTATCACATCAGATATTTTTTTAAACTCATCAAGCTCTTTAATAACTCGTGAATTGAAAAACTCATCTTCTTCTAAGTTTGGCTCATAGATCACTACAGGGATCCCTTTTGCTTTGAGTCGTTTCATAATCCCTTGGATCGCTGAGCTTCTAAAGTTGTCTGAACCTGTTTTCATAACAAGCCTATAAATACCTACTGTTTTATGGGTATCTATATTTTCTGGGTTTCTAGGTGTTAGATGAAGTTTTTTGATGATACTTTCAGCTACAAAATCTTTTCGGGTACTATTTGCATTCACAATAGCTTCTATCATATTAGATGGAACATCTTTGTAGTTGGCTAAAAGTTGTTTAGTATCTTTTGGCAAGCAGTATCCACCATATCCAAAGCTAGGATTATTGTAGTGGTTACCAATCCTTGGATCTAGCCCTACCCCTTTTATGATCTGTTCCGTATTAAGCTCATGAGTTTGGGCATAAGAGTCTAGTTCGTTAAAATATGCGACTCTCATTGCTAAATATGTGTTGGCAAACAATTTTATAGCTTCAGCTTCAGTTGAGTCTGTAAAAAGGATATCGATATCTTTTTTTATAGCCCCTTGTGCAAGAAGGTTTGCAAAGGTTGTAGCTCTTTGGCTTTTTTCTCCAACGATGATTCTACTAGGATAGAGATTGTCATAAAGAGCTTTTCCTTCTCTTAAAAACTCTGGTGAGAAAATGATATTTGAAGTATTAAACTTTTCATTTAAAGATTTTGTGTAGCCTACTGGGATGGTTGATTTTATCACCATTGTTGTATCTGGGTTAATACTAAGAACATCTTGAATTACAAACTCTATACTTTTTGTATTGAAATAGTTTGTTTCTGGATCATAATCTGTAGGAGTTGCTATAATAACAAAATCTGCATCTTTGTAAGCGATTTGTTTATCCAGTGTGGCAGTGAAATTAAGATCATCTCTTTGTAAAAACTCCTCTATCTCTTTATCTTCAATGGGAGATTTTTTTTGATTAAGAAGTTCTACTTTTTGAGGAATAATATCTAATGCTACCACTTCATTTTGTTGTGCCAACAATAATCCATTTGAAAGTCCCACATATCCAGTTCCTGCTATTGCTATTTTTAAAGACATTATCTTTCTACCTTACTTATTTTTTTTCATTATTTTTTAGATGGAGTGCTGATTTTGCCATAAGATGAGCACTAATAGGTGCTGTGATAAATAAAAACAGTGTGATAAGTATCTCATGCAAACTCAAAGTCCCTGTGACACTAAAGTAGATCGATGAGGCTACAAGTATAGCTCCCACACCCAAGGTGGTAGCTTTTGTAGGTCCATGTAATCTTGTAAAAAAATCTGGTAACTTCACAAGCCCTATGGAACCTACTAAAACAAAAAATGCCCCTATAAGAACTAAAATTGATATAACTATTTCAAACATAACTTTCCCTTACTCCATAATATCGCCACGAAGGATATATTTACTTAACGCAACCGTTCCAACAAATCCCATTACCGCAATAAGCAACGCTGCTTCAAAATAGAGCACACTTTTTAAATATAGACTCAGCAAAATAAGTAGTGCAATAGAATTGATATACAAGGTATCCAAAGCCAATATTCTATCAGGTTTTGTAGGTCCTAATATAAGCCTGTATAAATTAAGCACCATAGCTATTGAAATAAAAACAAAAGCAACAGGTAAAATAAACTCTAACATTTTTGAAATACCTCCAATAATGGCTTTTCATATCTTTGTAAAATTGTCTCAATCTCTTCATCTACATTTTCAACACTTAATCCATGAATAATTAAATAGGTTTTATCTTCACTGAGGTCACAACTCACTGTCCCTGGAGTTAACGAGATGGTACTAGCAAGGATACTTATCCCTAATGGATGTTCTAGCTGTATTGGAAGTTTAAATAGTGTTGGCTTTAGATCGCTATTTGAGCCTAAAACTTGTCGTGCAACGGTAAGATTTGCTATCACTATGTCATACAATACAACTCCAACAAATTTTAAAAACACCAATGGATTTTTAGCACACACTCTCTCTTCCCAAAAACTTGCAGTAAACCATGGGATAAGTATGGCTAAAATTGTCCCTAGTACAATATGCCCTGGTGCTATGGTATTGTTAAGTAAAAGCCATACAATTATCAAACTAACTGTTAATATTGGATGTGGGATTATTTTATTCATTTTGCAACCTCAATTGTGGTATTTAAAACTGCTTCAATATATCCTGCAGGGGTAAATAACTCTGTGGCAGTCACACTTAAAAACTCTGTTAATGGATTTGCAAAAACCACCATCAAGGGGGTAAAAATAAATAAAAATACAATAGAGCTCAAAGAGGATCTATTGAGTTTATATTGGAGTTTTGGCTCATCATTATTTGTATCATAAAAGATAGTTGATCCCGCCCTAGAAAGTGTCACAACAATTAAAATACTACTAATAATCAAAAGGGTAAAAATCGTACCCATTTGTGTATTTTCAATAGCTGAGTTTAAGATCATCACTTTCCCAAAAAAACCTGAAAGTGGTGGAAGTCCAGCAGCTCCTAGTGCAAATACAAAAAAGAATCCACCTGTGAGGATTGAATACTCAAAAGGGGCTGTTTTTGTATCGATTGTATTGACTCCTCCCCTTTGATTGACAAGTATATCTGCTAAAAGGAAAAATCCACCTGCTATGAGTGTTGAGTGGATCATATAATAAATTGCCCCACTTAGTGCTTCAACAGAGTTGATCCCAACTGCTACAAGAAGTACAGAAACTGAAGCCAATACCAAATACGCGATCAATGATCGTATCTCTTTTGCAGCCATCACCCCTAAAGTAGCTAAAACTAATGTAACTAATCCTATATTTAAAACCCAAGGGGCATGATAAAAAGCTAACTCCCCTGCATTTTCTCCAAAAATAGTTCCATGAACTCGAATAATAGAATATAGCCCCACTTTGGTCATAATAGCAAAAAGTGCAGCTATTGGAGCAGTGGTACTACTATAGGCATTTGGAAGCCACAAATATAGTGGAAACATCGCAGCTTTAAGTCCAAATACTACCAAAAGTAAAAGCCCAGCACCTGCCACTACACTTACATTTTGGGGATCAAGTTGTGAAACTTTTAAAGCCATATCGGCAATATTTAATGTTCCTAAAATACCATACAAGGTTCCCACGGCAAATAAAAATAAAGTTGATCCCACAAGATTAATAACAACATAGTGTAAGCCAGCTTTGGTACGCTCTTTTCCACTACTATGAAGAAGTAAGCTGTATGAAGCTAAAAGGAGTATCTCAAAAAATACAAAAAGATTAAAAAGATCTCCTGTTAAAAATGCACCGTTTATACCAAAAAGCTGTAGCTGAAAGAGTACATGAAAATGATCCCCTTTTGTGTCGATCTTTTCACTAATACTATACCACAATGCTCCCAAAGCTAAAAGGGAGGTTAATAGCACCATGATAATAGAAAATTTATCTAATACAAGGACGATACCAAAAGGGGCTTCCCAATTTCCTAAGCTATATACTGAATAAGGAACTAAAGTAGTATAATAAAGAGCTTTTAAAGATACAAAAACAACTAAAACAACTAGTGCAAAAGATACTTTTTGCTGTACTTTATTCCCAAAAGGTTTTAAAAGAAGAATTAAAAATCCACCAATTAGTGGAAGCAATACTGGAAAGAAAGGGATATGTTCTAGCATGTTTCACCCTCACCTTTTTCTAGTTTTCCATCTACATGGTCTGTATGAAGTTCCCCTTTTGCTTTTAAAGATAAGATAATCACAAAAGCGGTCATCCCAAAACTAATTACAATCGCAGTTAAAACTAAAGCTTGTGGCAAAGGATCAGCATGAGCTGTCACCCCTTCTTGAAGAATAGCTGCTTGGTTGATATTGAGTCGTCCCATTACAAATAAAAAAAGATTCACAGCATATGCTAGTAGTGTAAGTCCTAAAACAACTGGATAGGTTCTCGCTCTTAAAGTGAGATATATCCCTGCAGATGTAAGTACTGCAATCATCAATGAAATAAGTATCTCCATATTATGAATCCTTTTGATCTATATTTTTATTGCATTCATGGGAATTGATGCTAAGTTTTCCAATCTGTACTAAAATAAGGACAGTAGCTCCTACAACGACTAAAAATACACCAAGATCAAACGCTAGTGCACTTGCTACTTCAAATTTACCAACCACTGGCCAAGTGAGGTATGTGAAGGTTGTTGTTAAAAATGGATATCCTATAAACATCGATACAAGCCCTGTCACTGTAGCAATCAAAAGTCCAAAAGAGATCAAAATATCTTTATCAAATCGAAGTCGTTTTTTTGTCCAATCAATTCCATTAGCTAGGTACTGAACTATAAGTGCCACGGCTGCAATAAGTCCAGCGATAAATCCACCACCAGGGAGATTGTGTCCTCTTAAGAAAATATACACAGCAACCATCAACATCAATGGCAATAAAAGCCGTGTAAGTGTTCGCATCATAGGTGGATGGGTATCTTCACTCCATCGTACTCCTTGCTCATTTGCTGTTGGAGCAAACAGTCGCAACCCTTGTAGCATAGCAAATATACCAAGCCCAGCAATAGCAAGTACTGTGATCTCCCCTAGGGTGTCAAAACCTCTAAAGTCAACTAAAATAACATTGACTACATTGGTTCCACCACCACCCGTTTTAGAGTTTGCTAAGAAATAGTTTCCAATAGTAGTATACTCTCTACTAAGCACTGCTAAAGTAAGGAGAAACACTCCAATTCCACCAGCTATTGCTATAATTGAATCTCTAATAACTCGTGGTTTTGATGATTCACTTGGAGTGCTTTGTGGAAGATAATACAGTGCTAATAAAATCAACACTACTGTTACCACTTCAACACTTAGCTGAGTCAAAGCAAGATCTGGGGCTGAAAACTTCACAAATACTAATGAAACAATCAATCCCACAACCCCTAAACTAATAAGAGCAATCACCCTTTTGTGGTGCATAAGTACTGTAACAGCTGTAGCAACAACTAAAAGTAACCCAACAACAATACTGATCCAATCAAGGGCTAAAAACTCCCTTTGACCAAATAGTGCAGAATCACCATACCCAAAACCTGCAATTCCTATTAAAATAGAAGCGACAACAAACCACATCACCATGCTTTGTAAAGAGCCATTATCAAATCGTGTCGTTACAAATCTTGCAAAGGCAAAACAGTTTTCTACCATTGCATTAAAAGGGACTCTTGCATCTACTTTTTCTAAGTTTTTCTCATACCATGCAAAAATCTTTTCCCTTTTATAGTACACAAAAAGCCCACCAATAAAAGCAATAATACTCATCATCAATGGGATATTAAACCCATGCCAAATAGCTAGTGAGTATTCAGGGAGTGGAGCTTGAAGTGTCCCTAACACAGCCGTTGCCAAAATAGGTGCTACGGTAAACATAGGAACTATTCCCACTGCAAAACATAAGATCACAAGAAAATCAACTGGTATTTTCATAAATCGTGGTGGCTCATGTGGTGTTTTTGGAAGATCTTTTGTTTTACCATTGAAAAATACATCATGGATAAACCGTGCAGAGTATGCTACAGAGAATACCCCTGCAATAGTTGCTAAAATAGGAACTAGCATACTTAATAAACTAGCATCGGTTAAAGCTCTTTCAAAAAACATCTCTTTACTTAAAAATCCATTCAGAAGTGGGACACCTGCCATCGCTGCGGCTGCTACCATAGCAAGGGTGGCAGTGTGTGGCATAAAAGCCCAAAGACCACTTAAGCGTCTCATATCTCTTGTCCCTGTTTCATGGTCAATTATCCCTGCGACCATAAACAAAGACGCTTTAAAAGTGGCATGATTGATTATATGAAAAATAGCAGCAACGGCTGCAAGTGGAGTTGAAAATCCAAAAAGTAGTGTAATAAGCCCTAGATGACTAATAGTAGAATACGCAAGTAACCCTTTTAAATCATGTTTAAAAAGTGCTGTAAATGCACCAATCAATAGTGTCGCCATCCCTGCAGTGCTTACTAATATAATCCATTCTGTTGTTCCACTAAGTATTGGGAAAAATCTTGCCAATAAAAATATCCCCGCTTTTACCATCGTGGCTGAATGAAGATACGCTGATACTGGCGTAGGTGCAGCCATAGCATGAGGAAGCCAGAAATGAAATGGAAACTGAGCCGATTTTGTAAATACCCCAAAAAGGATCAATAAAATGATAGGGGTAAATAGTTCATGGTTTTGTATTATATCTGTTTGGGTAAGGATATGGGTAAGGTTGTAACTCCCTGCTACATATCCTAATAAAATAATACCCCCAAGCATTGCTAATCCACCAGCACCAGTGATCGCAAGTGCCATTTTTGCACCCTCACGACCTTCAACTTTATGTTGCCAATAGCTAATAAGTAAAAATGAACTTAAAGAGGTAAGCTCCCAAAAAATAACTAATTGAATGATATTTTCAGATAAAACAATCCCTAGCATCGATCCCATAAATAAAAGTAAATAGGAATAAAATCTCCCCATACAATCTTTTTCACTAATATAATATCGTGCATAAATAATTATAAGCAACCCAATAATAAGGATCAAATAAGCAAAAAGAAGCCCCAACCCATCAAGCCTAAAAGCAAAATCAAGCCCAATAGAGCTTATCCAACTCCACGATTGTATAGTGGTGACCCCCTCAAAAGGAAGACCCGCATAAGTTGATAGCACTATAATCGAACAAATTGTAACAATACCAGCACTCCATGCACTTGCTAGCCTATTGTATTTTGAAGCATATGCTACAAAACCAGCGGCAATAAAAGGGAGAAGTACAACGATTGGTAACCCTACATTTCCAAAATCCATAATAACCCTTAGTTTAGTTAATTGGCGTTATGTTAACAAAAAAAAGCTAAAAGTTTATGAATTAGTCACAAAAATCGGCTAAAAGTCCCGCTTTTAATTGTGAATAATGCTCATCACCTTTATATTTTTTGACTATATACAAAGCAAGACAAAGGGCAGTTCCAGGTCCTCTTGAGGTGATCACATTTTGATCCTCTACTACTTTTTTATCTGCACTGTATCCATTGGTTCGTATCTTTTGTTCTGCACTTGGATAGCATGTGAAGTTTTCTTTTAACACTCCAGCCGTATGGAGTGCATATGGTGCGGCACAAATAGCTGCGATATCTTTATTTTTTCTGTCCATATCTTTTAAAAGTGTCTGAACTTTTTCATCTTGGGCTAAGATATCTGTACCACCCCAACCCCCTGGAAGTAGTATCATATCGATCATATCACTACTAATTGCTTCTAAAGTTTGATCAGCTTTTATGATGATCCCATTGGCTCCTTGCACCTCTAATCTATCACTTACAGAAGCTATTATCACTTTTAACTCTGCTCTTCTTAGTACATCAATAAGATTAACCGCTTCAATCTCTTCAAATCCCGTTGCAATTGGTACAAGTATTGTTTTCATTTGAGATGCCTTTTTTGGGTTTTA
>JAGYNS010000054.1 GCA_018399655.1 Campylobacterales bacterium | reverse complement strand
AACTCTATGGCATTCAAGATAATAAGATAAAAACGATACAAGATATTTTGAATAAGTGGGATTTTTTTGATGAGAGTAATACCCCTTTAGCCCTAGAAAGCTTGCCCGCTTTTAAAGCACTTCATACAAAAAAATCTTTGGAAAACACCATCTTAAAAATGGTCTCAAAAGAGGATACCAAGTGGATAAAAACCTCCGTGAAACCTATAGTAAATACACAAGGGGAGGTTACATCTATCGTAACCACTTGTCTTGATATCACACAAGAAAAAAACAAAGAGTTCAAATATAAAAATATCGCTAATCATGATGCTTTGACTAAGTTGCCAAATAGACTTTTGCTTTCAGATAGACTCCAATACGCGGTAGCCCATGCTACAAGAAGCAATACCAATATCGCTGTATGTATGATAGATCTTGACGGGTTTAAAGCACTCAATGATACCTATGGACATAAAGCTGGAGATACACTTCTAATAGAGGTATCCAAAAGGATGCTAGAGGTGGTACGAGGCGATGACACCGTTGCAAGACTAGGTGGGGATGAGTTTGTAGTTATAATGACTGATCTTGACAAAATCGAAGATTGTACTATCTCTTTGTATAGACTTTTAAATACTATCCAAGCACCTTATATGATAGAGGGAAATAGCATAGAGAGTATTAGTGCAAGTATTGGTGTGAGTGTCTATCCTAGCGATAAAGTAGACCCTGAAATACTTCTAAGACATGCTGATGTGGCGATGTACAAATCAAAAAATAGTGGAAAAAATAAGTTTAGTTTTTTTGATATAGCCTCTGATAATAAGATCAAGGCCAACTATAAAGCTCTCAATAAAATACAGAAATCTTTAGAAGAAAATGATTTTTGTTTGTACTATCAACCAAAACTCAATGCCGCATCAGGGGAGATTATAGAGGTGGAAGCTCTTGCAAGATGGAAACATCCACTTTTAGGGATAATGCATCCTAGTGAGTTCTTGCCGTTGATTGAAAATGACAATGAACTGTGTGAGATGTTTGATAGTTGGGTAGTAGGAGAGGCTATTAAGCAGCTTGAACAGTGGCAAAAGAGTGGACTATTTGTAAAAATCTGTATCAACATCTCCCCAAAACAGTTCAAACAAAAAGATTTTATCCCAAAGGTCAAAAATGAGTTTGCAAAACATAATATAAGCTTAGAGTACCTTTCCCACTTAGAGTTTGAGATACTTGAAACAGATGTGGTAGAAAACTTACATAGATCCAATAAAATAGTCAAAGAGTGCAAAGAGTTAGGTCTTTCATTTGCACTTGATGATTTTGGGACGGGCTACTCTTCACTAAGACATTTAAAAGAGCTCAATATCGATACGGTAAAAATAGATAGAAGTTTTGTATCAAATATGTTAGAAAGTAGTGAAGATATGGCTATTGTACAAGCGATTGTTGCTCTTGCAAGTGCTTTTGATATAAGTGTGACTGCTGAGGGAGCCCAAAATATAGAGCAGGTGATATCTTTGATGGAGATGGGGTGTGATGAGATACAAGGGTTTGCTATAGCCAAACCTATGCCACCAGAGCAATTAGTTGATTTTATAACGAGTCTTACACCTGATCCTAGGTGGAAACTAGCGGCACATACGCTTCCTACACGGATCGATTTTGAGCTTCTTTTAGCAGAATCGAATCATAAATATTGGGTAGAGATGATTATAGATGAGCTTAGTAAAAATACCCCAAATAGATCACTCGTACAAATAGATCACAAGCAGTGTCGATTTGGAAAGTGGTTTGAGAAAAATAGGCACAAAGCCTATAAACTCACCCCAAGTTTTAAAGAGCTTGATAGGATACACCATCAGATACATACCCTTAGCCTTGAGTTTTTTGAAACCCTCCAAAAAGAGCAAAGGGCGATCACTAAAGAGGAGATCGATAGTATAGAAAATTTAAGTAAAAAGCTTATAGAAGTTTTGGATATAATAAGAAACGAAGTGGAAAAACAAAAACAACAACAATCAGTGGTCAATAAGATCTTACAAAAAAGGGAACAATATGGAAAATAGCAATCAACAAATCGAACAAATCAAATGGCAAGAGAGCTACAATACAGGGATAGAGGAGATCGACGAACAACACAAAATACTCGTAAACACCATCAATGAAGCCAATATCAAACTTCACGATGATGACTCTATAGCAACACTAGAAGCTATCACCAAAGATCTACTGAGCTATGTACTGTATCACTTTGAAACTGAAGAGGAGATGATGGCCCAATATGATTATAAATCACACTCTAAAGAGGATTATGAGAAACATATGAAACAGCACCGTGACTTTTCTGCAAAAGTAGTAGCTGTAAGGGAGTCCATAACCAAAGGGAAACCAATAGAGAAAAAAGAACTGATAGAGTTTTTGACCAATTGGCTTATCAATCATATCAACAAAACAGACCAAAAGCTTGGGGCTTTTTTAGATGGGAAAGTATAAAAAGAGGGGAAAATTCAAAGCCTGTTTTTAAGAAGGAAAATCATGCTAACTCAACAAGATATAAAATTTAAAATATGAACTTTTCCCAGATGCAGTTGTCCTTATAGATACTACAACAAAACTTCCTGTGAAGTATAACAAGATTTAACTTACACACGGCTAAGTATGAAGAGTGAGTTTCAAAAAGCTCACTATCTCAGACTATGAAGCTCTTGAAAATCCAGAACAAACAGCGGAACATATAAAAAATATCATCAAAAATGGATGAGATGACTTTGAGACAAAACATAAAACAAAAAATGGAAAAATTTTAGATATTAGAGTAACAGTAATACTTAATATGATAGAGGAGAGAGTACATTTTTGTGTATTTTTAGAATATTACAGCAAAAAATGTTAGAACAAAGTCTAAGAGAGTGAACAGCGTTTTAGTGATGATGTGGCTGATGCTTTGGGAGTATATTTGGGAGCTTGATGCTAGGGGTGAGTATATATTTTTAACCAAACCTTTTGAGGAGATGCTAGGCTACACCATAGAGTCTTGGAAGATCTCCATTTTCTTTTTATGCCAAAAGAGGAAGATACGCGTAAGGGCAGTATTTTATGGAGGAGGTGGCTACAAAGGGTGCCATTTCCAAGGCTTACCCATCGATCTTTAACCAAAGATGGAAAAACAGTTTGGCAAAAAGTCAATGGCTTACCGATGTTTGACAATAAGGGGAGTATCATAGGCTATAGAGGAGCCGCTCTTGATATCACAGCAGAGATAAAAGCAACACAAGAGCTAGAAGATGCAAAACAAAAAGCGGAAGATGCAAGCAAAGCAAAAACACAGTTTTTGGCCAATATGTCCCATGAGATACGAACCCCTATGAATGCTATAATTGGTCTTGGGGATCTTTTAGATGATATGCTTGAGAGTAAAAAACAAAAAGATCTCTTAGGGAAGATAAATAGCTCCTCAAAGATGCTTTTAGGGATTATCAACGATATACTTGATTATTCAAAGATAGAAGCAGGTAAGCTTGAGCTTGAAAGAAAAAGTTTTTGTATAGAGCAGATGTTAGGGCAGATAAAAGTGATGTTTGAGCAAAAAGCTTCCCAAAAAAATCTTGAGTTTTATTTTCACCTCAAAGGGGATATCCCTGCAAATCTTTATGGGGATCAGCTCCGCCTTACCCAAGTGTTGGTCAATCTTATCTCAAATAGTATAAAGTTTACAAATAAAGGGATCATCTCTTTAAAAGTAGAACTTCAAAAAAATATCAAAAATGAAAAAGTAAATCTCTCTTTTTGTGTGGAAGATAGTGGGATAGGGATGAGCCAAGAGCAACTTAAAAAGCTTTTTCAGCCATTTACCCAAGCAGATAGCTCTACTACTAGAAAATATGGAGGCACAGGTCTAGGACTTGTGATCACTAAAAATATCTTAGAAGCGATGGGCTCACACATAAAAGTAAAGACGCAACAAGGGGTTGGGACAAAGTTTTATTTTGATATAGAGTTTGATCTTGTGTCGTGTGATCTAAAGTATGATCATGATCAGACGCTTCAAAGAGTCCTTATAGTAGATGACCAAAAGATCTCAAGAGAGGTTTTAAAAGATATGCTTATACGATTTGAGTGCAGTTTTGATGAAGCTTGCGATGGAGTTGAAGCGATAGAGGCTATAAAAAAAGCAGAGAAACAAAAAACCTTTTATGATCTTATACTCATAGATTGGAATATGCCAAATTTAGATGGGGTACAAACGATACAAAAACTTCAAAAAATGTATGAAAAAAAAGAGCTTCACTCAAAAATCCCTACAGTATTTATGATCAGTGGTTATGGGAAAAACAATATTGATTTAGACTCTATTGCTGTTGATTGTTTTATCTCAAAGCCTGTGACTCCATCTGATCTTTTTGATGCAATAGTGGATGCAAAAGGTGGGGCTAAAAGGGGATCTGTTTTTGATACAAAACAATCTATAAAACAGTTTGCCAATACCCATATACTCATAGTAGAAGATAATGCTATCAATCAAGAGGTGATAAGCTTGATGCTTCAAAAAGCGGGGATCACTTACGAAATAGCTCAAAATGGTCAGGAGGGGGTTGAGATGTTTTTTGATTCTCGGAAAAAATTTAACCTTGTGTTGATGGATCTTCAGATGCCTATCATGGGTGGATATGAAGCGACCAAAGAGATAAGGAAAAAAGACACCACGACCCCTATAGTAGCTCTTACAGCTGCTGCTATGGTTGAAGATAGGCAAAAAGCATTTGAATCTGGGATGGATGAGCATATAGGAAAGCCTATAGATAAAAATCAGCTCTATGAAGTGATCTCAAAACTCACTTCAGTTGCAATTGAGTTTCAAAAAACTCACAAAAAACTCGACCTAGTACTCGATATGGAGTATTTAGAGGATACTCTCAGTTCAAAAGAACGGATCAACTCTTTGCTTTTGAGTTTTAAAAAGCAGCTTTCAAGTGGAGAGTTTCAAGATATAGAAAATCAAATAGCACAAAACAGCACAGATGCCCACACAAAAGTACATACTCTTAAAGGGGTAAGTGGAAATTTAGGAGCATTTGAGCTTTTTAAGATACTAGAAACTATAGATACAAAATATAAAAAAGATGATACAATATCCAAAGATGATCTAAAAAGATTAGATCAGGCAAAACAAAATATACTCAAAAAGCTTGATTCAATAAAACAGATACAAAAAAGTGACACACCTGTAGAAACTCTTGTGGAGGATGAGGTTTACAAGCTTTTTGAAAAGGTGCAACACTCTTTATCTCAAGGGGTTAAGATAGAAGAGAAAAAAATAGAGATGTTGTATGAAAATTTAAAACAAAGAGTTGATCAAAAAGAGCTTGAAAAATGGAAAGAATTTATTGAAGATTTTGATTTTGATGAAGCTTCACAGATGATGCAAGGATGGGAGATATGATAGACTTTAAGCCGACAATTTTAATTGTTGATGATATGAAAATAAACTTATCACTACTATCAGAGATATTAGAGGATAGTTATAAAATAAAGCTGGCAAAAAGTGGTCAAAAAGCTCTTCAAATGGTGGCAAAAGGTGGTGTTGATCTTATCTTGCTAGATGTAGTGATGCCTGATATGGATGGGTATGAGGTGTGTAATACTTTAAAACAAGATGAAACCACAAAAGATATCCCTGTGATATTTGTCACAGGAAACACCTCTGCAGAACATGAAGAGAAAGGGTTTAAACTGGGTGCTGTTGATTATATAACAAAGCCTTTTAAGCCTACTACTGTACTTTCACGGGTGAAAAATCATATAGATCTTCACTTGCGTCAAATTGAGCTTGAGACAATATCCCAAACAATGAAAGAGCAAAATGAAAAACTCAAAAGATACACAAAACTGATCGATCAATATGTGATCACTTCTAGTACTGATCTTGAAGGAAATATTACCCATGTCTCAGAAGCATTTTGTGAAATAAGTGGCTACACAAAGCAAGAGCTACTAGGGCAGCCTCAAAATATCGTACGACATCCTGATATGCCTGATTCTTTTTTTAAAAATTTATGGGAGACGATAAAAGAAAATAAACAGTGGCAAGGGGAGATAAAAAACCTCAATAAAAGTGGAGACTTTTACTGGGTCAAAGCTCATATTGCCCCTGATTTTAAAGATGGAGTAAAGATAGGATATACCGCTATTAGGCAAGATATCACCGACAAAAAAGAGATAGAGCGAATAAGTATCACCGATGGACTGACTGATATTTTTAATCGACGACATTTTAATGAGACTTTTCCAAAAGTGATAAATAGTGCTAAACGAAATGATGAGATAGTTTGCTTTTTATTGATGGATATAGACCACTTCAAACAATACAACGATAACTATGGACATCAAAAAGGGGATGATGTATTGATACAATTTGCAAAGACTTTAAAAAATACCCTTCAAAGAGCGGATGATATACCATTTCGCCTTGGTGGAGAGGAGTTTGGGATAGTGTATAAAGCGGATTCTAAACAAAAAGCACTAGAATTTGCAAACAAAGTTCGACAAAATATAGAAGATATGAAAATAGCTCATGAATATAGTAGTGCAAGTTCTTATGTAACGGCATCAATGGGACTTGTATGTGAATATGCTAGTAAAATAGGTCATATGGATGAGATCTATAAACAAGCAGATGATCTGCTCTATGAGTCAAAAGAGAATGGAAGAAACAAAGTAAGTACCCAAAAGGAAACAAAATGATAAAACTTGTATCAATTTTTTTGCTCCTTGCAACGATAAGCTTTGCCAAAGAGTACAAAATAGGGTTTGCTCAAGATACTTTAGCAAATGACTGGCGAAAAGCGCAAGTTGATGAAGCGATTAATGAAGTGAATAAATATGATTTTTTAAGTATCACTGTCACAGATGCGAAAGGTTCTATGGCAAAGCAGATACTTGATATTGAGAGTTTTATTAAGCAAGAGTATGACTATATCATCACAAGTCCAATTGAGCCTACAATCACTTCGATAGTTTTAAAAAAAGCTCTTGATAAAGGGATCAAAGTGATACTGATTGATAGAGGGGTTAATAGTGATGATTACACTACTTTTATAGCACCAGATAACTACAAAATTGCCAAAGAAGCAGCACACTATCTTCTCAAAAAGATAAACTACAAAGGGACTATTTTGATGCTACAAGGGGTAAAAGGGGCAACCCCTACAACTTTAAGAGAAAAAGGGTTTGAAGAGGTGGCAAAAGAGTACAAAGATATCAAAATCATCAAAAAAAGAGCCAACTATCTAAGAAATGATGCGATAGTGGCTTTAGAGGAGATATACAAAGAGGGTGTAAAGTTTGATGCGATATACTCTCATAGTGACAGTATGCTCATTGGAGCTAGAGAGGTGATGAAAAAGTATAAAAGTACAAAAGATATACCAATGGTAGGGATCGATTATATCAATCCTGCCAAAGAGGCAATCTTAAGTGGAGAACAACTTGCAAGCTTTACCTATCCCACTTGTGGCAAAGAGGGTGTGGATGCAATAGTGAGACTTGTCAAAAAAGAAGATATACCAAAAAACACAACTATAGATACTCAGATGATAGATAAAAACAACGCTTTACAAATAGAACCGATTTTTTAAAGGAAAATGATGAACCTCAAAATAAAAAGCTTTATGACAGCTACTTTTATGACCGTGATAGTCTCTTTGGCAGTAGGCTATATCACTTTAAAAAATAGTGATGAGATTTTACAGAACAATCTTCAAAAAGAGATACAAATAGATACACAAAAGATACAAAATCATATAGCTAGCATAAAAGAAAAACTTCAAAAAACTTCAAAAAGCTTAAGCAGAAGTGAAAAGGTGATCTCTTCGCTTAATCTTATATCTAACTATGAAGATAAGCAGAACTACAATGCTTTGATATTTGACAGTGAAAAAAAAGATTTGCTAGAGTATTCACAGCGGTATTTTACACAAAATGAGTCTTTTGCGATTATATTTTATGACAACACAGGTGGTTTGGTAGCCACTCAATCATTTGATTCTCTTCATCAAAAAAGTGGATTTGTTACTTACGACAAAGGTCAAAGGTATCTAAAAAGTGGTACCACTTTAGAAAAAATTGATTCAAATAGTGATCTAGCTTTAGAGTGCATTGGTCAAATGAAAACGAAGTATGAAGATGAGATATATACTATTTGTGACAATAGTGTTGTAAACTTTGGGGAGGAGAAGATAGGACATATAAAAATTATCTACTATTTTACCAAAGAGGAGATACACTCTTTGGAGAAAAATCTTATATACCCTATCTCTATAACTACCAAAAAAACAGAGCCAAAAGATTTTGATATCACTGCTTTAGATAAAGATTTTGGTATCTATATTAAGCATAAGATTGATTTTAGTTATGCTAAGGGAAAACGGCAAGAGCTTATAGTGACAATTGTTTTTGCTGTTGTAGTGATAAGTATTTTACTTTTTGTCCTTTTTTTCACTTTTATCAACAAAGAGATCCTCCACCCACTTCAAAAACTCCAAAGCTCTTTAGAATCGATGTTGAAGAATAACTATAAACCAATTGAGGTAAAAAATGATGATGAGATAGGAAAAATATTTCAATCGAGCAATAAGATTTTTGAAAAATTTTGGCAAAGCTACTCCTCCCTTCAAAGCTACCAAAAAAGTGTCGATATCTCCAATTTAGTGACCAAAACAGACCTCAAAGGGAACATCACTTATGCCAATACTCTTTTTTGTACCACAAGTGGATATAAAAATGAGGAGGTGGTAGGGAAACCTCACAATATCGTGCGACACCCTGATATGCCAAAAGAGGTGTTTGAGCAGATGTGGGACACTATCAAAAAAGGGAACACTTGGAGAGGAACCGTCAAAAACAAAACCAAAAGTGGAGGATTTTACTGGACCGATGCGGTGATCAGTCCCACTTATGGTACCAGTGAACAGATCCAGGGGTATGTCTCTATACGAAGAGATATTACTGAATTGATGCAAAACAAAGATGAGCTGGAGTTTCGAGCAAACTATGATCTGCTGACAAATCTTAAAAATAGAGATAAACTTCATAGGGATTTAGAAGATTTAACACAGCCGTGTTTAGCACTTATCAATATCGATAGATTTTCTCAGATCAATGACTTTTATGGGCATAGTTTTGGAGATAAGCTTTTAAAAGAGTTTAGTAAAATAGTGCAAAATGAGCTTGATAAAAAGTGTGTAGATAAGTACACCCTTTATAGGTATGGGGGCGATGAGTTTGCGGTGCTTGTTGAAAACTATGATCAGCAAAAAGTGGTAGAAAAGTTTTCAAATCTTTTAGAAGCTGTAGAGAAGAGTTCTATTGAGCTAGATAGTAAAGTACTTAATCTCAATCTTAGCTGTGGTATCTCTTTCCAAGAGGCTTCAAAAGCACTTTTAAGTGCCGATATGGCTTTGAAACTTTCAAAAAAAGAGCAAAAAACTTTGGTGGTGTATAGCTCGGAAAATAGTCTTAATAAAAAGTATGAAAACAATCTACTATGGGCAGGGAAGCTTAAAACAGCTCTTGAAGAGGATCGAGTTGTCCCATTTTTTCAACCAATTGTAAATAACTCCAACTTGGTATATGAAAAATATGAAGCGTTGGTGAGAATAGTAGAAGAGAATGGGAAAGTGATCAGTCCATTTTTCTTCTTAGATATCGCTAAACAAACCAAGCAGTATCTTGAGCTTACCAAAATCATGGTGGAGAAAAGTTTTGAGATCTTTAGAGATAAAAAAGAGTTAGAGTTCTCTATCAACCTTACTATGGAAGATATCTCAAATCACGATATGAGAGAGTTTTTATTTACAAAATTTGATACCAATCCAGATATTGCCAAGAGGTTGGTACTAGAGCTTGTGGAGTCAGAATCAATTGAGGACTATGATCAGGTGATTGAGTTTATCACTAAGGCTAAATCAAAAGGGTGCAAGATAGCTATCGATGACTTTGGAAGCGGGTATAGTAACTTTGAGTATCTTATTAAGTTACAAGCGGATTATATAAAAATAGATGGGTCACTGATCAAAAATATCAATACCCAAAAAGAGTCTTATGTAGTGGTTTCTACCATAGTTAGTTTTGCAAAACAGATGGGGATAAAAACGATTGCTGAGTTTATCGAAGATGAAGCGATACTTCAAACTACCAAAGAGCTAGGGATCGACTACTCCCAAGGGTATCATTTTTGTGCTCCAAAAGAGCATATTGAGTATAAGGGAAGCTAATGAATTTTGATCAACAAATACTCAATGCCACACAAGAATCTATTCAAGTATGGGATTGTGATGGTAAAAAACTTTTTTGCAACGATAAGAGTTCAA